>JAEYNY010000056.1 GCA_023412275.1 Bacillota bacterium | reverse complement strand
CTAGACTATGCGCTTTCAATGGAAGGCTCACTCAAGCTCAAGGAAATTTCATATATCCACTCGGAGGCATACGCAGGTGGAGAACTCAAGCATGGTACTATTGCTCTTATCGAAAAAGGCACATTGGTAGTATGCCCAATGACGCAGGATGCGCTATTTGAGAAGATGGTGAGCAATATAAGAGAGGTTAAGGCAAGAGGTGCAGTTGTGCTCGCAATAACCCAAGAAAAGCATTGCGAAGAGCTCAAAAAGACCGCAGATTTGGTTATAACCATTCCAGACGTGGATTCCTTGACTGCCCCAATATCAGCAGTTACACCACTTCAGCTGTTTGCCTACTACATGGCATTAGAAAGAGGCTGTGACGTCGACAAGCCAAGAAATCTTGCGAAGTCGGTGACGGTGGAGTAGGAGTTGAGTGAGGGAAATTTTACATGTGTTAATCTGTAATTAAGTTAGTAAGTTTTAATGTATATTAAAATGTATAAATATACAAATGGTATACAAATCATGGCCATGTATTTAGTGTCAGAAATGATATTTCAAGTGCATGGCCTATTTTTATATTTATTAGATTCAATAACAAGGCGTGATAAAATGTAAGACATAGTCAATAAATCCAATTGTGGCTGAGGTTGTGTGAAAATGTATAGGGAAGAAGCGACAACAATTAATAATGGAAATGTATAACTGCACATTCGCTTGAAGTGCGATGAAAAATTATCTATATTTGCTGAAGGAAGTTTAAATTATGATTTGGTGATTATATATTGTGAACTATTGTCATCCAAATTGCATACCACTAATAAATATCGTGGGGCTTCCAAAGGAAGAAGCCTTTATTAGCAAAAGAAATGGCAGCAAAAAATCCACACAACTGTTTTTTGGCGTTTTGCACCGGCGTATAAAGGGAAACTTTTTTATACTTCGCATATGGTTTCTTCTCTGATACAACTAGCTCATACCGTGTATTTTCCAGGATTTTCACAACTCCATTTTTGAATACAATAATCTACTTTCAACATCAGTCTCATTTTCTCATACTTCTTTTCTCTGACTTTTCGATTATCGCAATATATTATATTATTCTCAGCAATATTTTCAATTACTTTCTTTATTTGCAAGTCTTACAATAATACTGGAATCAATTAATAATAATAAAGTAAATGTATCAAAGCAACAACGAATAATTGTAAATTACTATGTAAAGGAGTTTAGAGAATGATCCGTAAAAACATTGATAACGATTGGTTATTTACTGATGGTTTTACTTCAGGAATTGTCATCGACGGTTTATTTCAAAGACCTGGAAAACCTGTTGATCTACCTCACGATTTTATGATTGAAACGGAAACATATCCTGATGCTGCTGGTGGTTCCAGTTCAGGCTACTATGGCGGAGGAATCGGTACCTATACAAAAACGATTGAATTTTCTGATGATTACTTAGGAAAACGTGTGCTGGTTGAATTTGATGGTTCTTATATGAATACAACCGTAGGTTTAAATGGTAATAATATTACAATGCATCATTATGGTTATACCCCGTTTCATGCAGATATTACCCCATATATAAAATTGGGACAGCCAAATCGATTACATGTAACCGTTAATAATTCGGCTCAACCCAATTCGCGCTGGTATACTGGTTCCGGGATTTACCGCCATGTGGATTTGCTCTGTGCGCCTGAGATTCATATCGCACCCTGGGGTATCTTTGCACATACGTCACACATGGTCAATGGAACTGCTTTCGTTACGGTAGAAACAACGATTGAAAACCACTCTTCAAAAGCTGCTGATCTCTGGATAAATATTAAAATCAGCAAGGGTTCCGATGGTTCTTTAGGTGGGACAGGGAAAATTATAGTACATATCCCGGCGGATGATAAGGCTGTTGGAAAAGTGCTGATTCCGGTTCCAAATGCTGATATGTGGGATATCGATTCTCCAGATCTCTATCAGATTACTGCCGAATTGACCGATCAAGATATTATCCTGGATTGTGACACTACCATCTTCGGAATCAGAACCATTTCAGTAGATACGATCAACGGTTTTATGCTCAATGGCCGTACCGTCAAATTAAAAGGAGGTTGTATACATCATGACAATGGAATCTTAGGTGCGTCCTCTTTTCGGGATAGTGAATATAGAAAAATGAAGCTCCATAAAGAGCATGGCTATAATGCCATCCGCTGTGCTCATAATCCACCTTCCAGAGATATGCTCGATGCATGTGACCGTTTAGGCCTCCTTGTAATAAATGAGGCTTTTGATGTATGGACCATGGCGAAAAGCCCTTGCGATTATAGTTTGTATTTTGAAGCTGACTGGAAAAAGGATATGGAATTATTCATGCTTCGCGACCGTAACCATCCCAGTATCATTATTTGGTCAACCGGAAATGAAATACCTGAGCGAAGTAAATTATCCAATGGCATA
This sequence comes from Bacillota bacterium, assembly GCA_023412275.1. Taxonomy (GTDB): domain Bacteria; phylum Bacillota; class Clostridia; order Acetivibrionales; family DSM-1351; genus Ruminiclostridium. Next base: position 27,445 of record JAEYNY010000056.1, on the reverse strand, counting down.
GAATGGTCAGCAAAGCTTGCCTCATGGGTGCGTACACTCGATCCGACACGCCCGGTTATAAATGCGGAATGTTGCTTCTTTAATGGTCTGGATGATTATGATATGGAACAATCAATGGGTGAAATGATAGTTCAACTACAAGAAACAGGAAGTATTCAGAATTTTGACACAGAATATACCAATCAGATATGGGGCGGACATACCGAAGCTTTCTTTGCTCCGTTGGATATCGCTGGTTACAATTATCTGGAGCACCGTTATGAAATGGATGGTAAAGCTTATCCCAGCCGTATTATATGCTGTACTGAAAGCAGAGCGCTTGAGGCTGCACGTTATTGGGATGCAGTCGAGCGTTTGCCATATGTGATCGGGGATTTCACCTGGACTAGTTACGACTATATCGGTGAAGCTGGAATTGGTAAAGCAGAGTATGTTGATGCTGACGAATCAAAGGACCCCATGTCAATATTAATGTATAAGTCAGATTTTCCATATCGCTTGTCGAATGACGCCGATTTTGACTTATGTGGCTTTACCCGCCCGCAACTTGCATACCGCAAAATCGTCTGGGGTTCCGATTTAACATTTATTGCTTCCCATAATCCGAAGAATTGGGGTAAAAAAGAGTTAATCAGTAAATGGGGATGGCCGGAATGCGATAATTCCTGGAGTTGGGATGGCTATGGGGGCAGACCGGTGCAGGTAGATATATACTCTGCCGCTGATGAAGTTGAGTTAATCCTAAATGGAGAAAGTCTTGGCAGGAAACCCGCAGGAAAGTCAAGCAACTTTACGGCTACATTCGATATCACATATGAGCCTGGGACATTAGAAGCCATCAGTTACAAAGATGGTAGCAGAGTATCCTCCGATCTGATTAAGACTACAGGAAAACCTGCTGCAATTCGGATTAGTACAGAATCATCCGAAATATATGCAGGTTGCCAATCACTTTGCTTTGCTGTTGTCGAAGTCATAGATGTTGACGGGAACCGAGTTCCAACTGCGGAAATAAAAACCTGCGCGTCAGTGGATGGCTGTGCTACACTCGCAGCATATGGCTCATCTAATCCTAAGGCTACAGAAAATTATACAAAAGGTGAATTCACCACATATAAGGGACGTCTGCTTGCCATCGTCCGTTCCGGTAATACACCTGGTAAGGCAACTTTGACAATTGATGCTGATGGCCTCCCTTCGGCTTCTGCAGATATATTTGTAAAAAACTCACAATGAGATAAATGAAATATGTTATTTAGTTGGGTTCATAGATATTCCAGGTAATATTAATTTAGATATATACTCATATACACCTTTCCCGCAAGGGTTGAAGTATAGAAAAAATGGGAATGACTTTCGGCATTTCGGAGCATCTTGGATATGCATACAGGTTCCAAAGTGCCTCAAAAGGGTGTGATACAGAAGGCCCTTATGCAGGTATACCGTATGATGGAAATGATCCAGGTTATGGAGATTTGTATATTAATAATAATGCGATATCAGGCTGTGGTTACAAAATGGTTAGCCGAGAGTGGAAAGAGCGCTGGTATTGTAAAAGAGGTCATAGTTCTGTATCAGCCCGACTTGCTGTATACCGACGGCACACTTCCTTTTGGGGACAATAATTTTGAAATGGGACTTAAAATAGCCGCCCATTTGTACAATACAAATGAAGCAGTACTTGTCGATGTTGTGTCAAAAAACGGCAATCTGTTGCTTACGTCTTCCAGATGAAATGGTCGGAGAATAATACGGCAATAATCAAATCCCTCCTTCCGGAGCGCAAGGTCAGGCGGGTAAGATAACTGGGCGTAGGTGAGATACCTTTCACTCAGGCACTGAATATACTTGTTGCGAGGCTGCCGGAAGACAAACCTAACAAATATTTGAATTGCCTGGATATAGATTTGGAGTAGGGAAAGGTTTATTATGTAGCCAGTGACTGGATAAGAAGCAAGGATGGTCAAGCGTATTTCATTCTCTGAATCATAACGGATATGCCGTTGAAGTTCCCCTGGTAGGAAGCTATACTGATGTGTTCGGCGGAAGGATGGCCGATGAGAGTATAGAAATGGAGGCTTATGGTGTAGTAACCATTAATTGCAATTAGATATTTAGTTAACAGGAAGTTGTACACTATATCTTCGGAGGTATATGTAAGTGCGAAAGGAAACGATGGCCATTCAACTGTATACAACACTCTCTATGAAACAGTTTCATGGGTTTGAAAGGTTTTTTGAAGCGCTGCGGTCTGAGTGTGACAAATATAGGAGTGAACTGCGGTTTGTCATTGCTGATCAGATATCTCCGGATGAATATATCCGGCGTTGCAACAAGAAGAAGCACATTACCATCGTATGGGGATTGACAGTAGAACAGGAAATTAGCTTTATAACCAAAGCAAATAGTGCAGGAATCCCTTATGCCATGCTTCAATGCAACCCAATTCCCAAAAGCATCGTACATTTTAATATGGTTTCAGTCGATTTCACTGAAGCTATGAAAGAATTGACGACCAGTTTAATCAGAAGCGGGAGGCGAAGGATTGCATTTCTGGGCTTAAATACCAATACATCCGTTGATATTGCAAAGTCAATAGGGTATAAAATGGCGTTGAATGAAAACGATATGATTTTTGATATGAAAAATATATACAAATATGGGATGAGCGGAATCCACGGGGCAATTGAAGGCGTCTTGAATGCCAAAAATCCATATGATGCCATAGTGTGCTCAACCGATTCCATTGCAGTATTATTGATGAGCGAAGTATTTAAAAGAAAAGTGAGTGTTCCTGATGACCTTGCCATTACGGGGTTTGATGATTTGATTATCGGACGGTTTACTAATCCAAAATTAACATCAGTTAGGCTTGATTTTGAAAAACTCGGGCATATTGCGGGAAAAGTATGCAGAATGCTGTGGGAAGACCTGGATATTTCGTCGTTCAAGTTCTTTTTGACGCATGAACTTATCATCAGAGAATCCTGCGGCACTGGGGGCATGAATGCACGTATCATCAGGGACAGGCCCCAGGATGTCTTATATGGTGTTGAACATTACATCGCTGACCCGTTCCAGATGAAGTTCGCCGTTGCAGCTAAATCCCAGGAGTCAGACAATAAGGCCGTTTTTTTCGACAAGGACATTAACAGAATTGAAGAGACTGAGAGAACATTCGCAAATCTGAATGCTGGAGATGTACTAATGTTAGAAATGCTGTTCAGGGATAAAAAGATCAAGGAGATTTCGAAAGATCTGTTTATTTCGGATTCCTCCGTCAAGTATAGATTAAAGAAACTTGCAGAAAAAATGAAATTCAATAATTCACGGCAGATGAAGATCATTTTGGAGAAAACCATATATGCTATAAATGGTTGAAGATAGCTATTAAATCAAAGAAAGTACAAAATATTCAATGCAATGGTGAAAAGTTTATATATACTATATCGATTTATTTTTAACATAAAATTTACTTTGAAATCATGATATTTATAAGGATGGTTACCACGATGCATAACAATTCCAACCGAAAAACAGAACAAAACACTGGCAGATCTAGAAAAATAATTTTGGCATTCATAGCAATTGCCATTCTGGCGATTGGTCTAACACTGCTTGTGAAATTCAGCAGCAATACTTATGACAGACCCGTGGCACTTAAGGTGGGATCAAAGGCGGCCTCATTTAATTTAAAGGCGGTCCGTGGGGGTACGGTCAGTCTGGATAGTCTGAAAGGTAAGGATTTCATACTTTCATTTATCAAAGTATCCAATAATCTGGAGAATAAGGAAACACAGGATTCTCGTGCCCAGTTAAATTTCATTAAAAGCATGGAAACGCAGTATGGGGCTAAAGGGATGAGGTTTATTGTCGTTGATTCAAGCTATTTGTCTGGTGGTAAAGGAACCGACACCAACCAATTGATTAATTTTTCATATGACTGGAAATTGGATCAGATTCCGCTATTAATGGATAATAAGACAAAAGGCATGGCACAGGAGTACGGCGTTTCATACCTGCCTACTACTTTTCTAATTGACAGAACAGGCGTCATTACTCAAAGGTTCGATGGTAAGGCTCTTTCATATCAGTTAGCCTCTTCAATAGAACAATCGTTAGACGGCAAAGAAAAGACGGGCAAATATCAGGTAACACCTGCACAGTCTGTATTCAAGGGCATAGATGCCGCAAGGCAGTTATCTCTAGATTTATGGCTGGTGGATGGCGGTAAGGATTGGGATAGTAAAGCTCAGACTGGGGCTAGGCTGCTCGCTGTCGGGTTAAGTGGAAAGCTGCGGGCACAGGTCACGGCGGAAAACCTAGAGACGCATGAAAAAGTGGATGTACTCAGCGGAGAAATGGAAGCGGTGCCGGAGAGTGAAGCCCGGGAATTGACCTCAAATATGATGAAGCCGGATTCAGTGGTAAAAATGGCGATAGTTCCAGGTAAAATAGATAAACAGGGGTACTATAGAATCTATGCAGTTATCACAGATTCGGATATGAAAAAAGAGATTCAATCAGGTCAGGCTGTAATCCATGTGAAATAAACTGTAAATTATAATATTATTGAGAATTGAAAATGTACTAAATTTTTTGATGTGTTTAGAAAGTTAATACATTTTCCATTTATTTATATGTATATACGTTTTAATATAAAAGTATATAGAAAATATTTTGCTTTATGGAGGCGATACAATGTTGAAAAAGTGTAAAATTGTGTTACTGATGGTTGTATTTTTGATCAGCATCTTTTGTACAGTACCCTTTACAGCTGTTTATGCAGCAGGGACAACTTACTATGTAGATTCGGTCAATGGAAATGACAACAACAGCGGAACAAGTACAGCATCAGCATGGAAAACATTGAGTAAGGTCAGCAGTAAAACATTTGTATCAGGAGATAAAATTTTGCTGAACAGGGGTCAGACCTTCACCGGAATGTGCTGGCCGAAGGGTTCGGGGAGCAGCGGATCACCCATTACCCTGGGCGTATATGGAACAGGCAGCAGACCAATCATCAGCGCGGGTACGAATGAAGCCGCCATCAAGCTGCAAAATCAGCAGTACTGGGTGATTCAGAGTATTGAAACCACGGGCGGAGATCCCAGGGGAATCTCAGTGGAAAACAGCTCCGGAGCGATGCTCAATTACTTCAGGATTACCGATTGTATCGTTCATAATGTAGGCGGGACGGATACCACAAATCCAGGTAATGATTTAGGGAAGAAACAGGGGTTAATTGTGTTTTGGGCTGAAAACGGCTCTACAGGCTCACATTTCAACGATATTGTGGTTGATGGGTGTACAGCTCATACCACACAGCGCTGGGCAGGGATTACGGTATATTCAAATGTCAGCAGCAACGATACAGGGGCAAGCACTAATGTTACCATTCAAAACTGTACGGTCTATGACACCTACGGAGAAGGAATTGTCGCTTTTGCAGCCAAGAACTGGGTAATCCTTCAGAACAATGTCGTGCACGATATCGGCAACGCACCTACAGGCGTTATTGGAACTCCGAACGGAATATGGACTTGGAGGACTAACAATGCGACTATGAGGTATAATGAAGTATACAATACCCATTCTCCCGGCGTTGACGGCGGCGCTTTCGACATTGACTACTACAATACGAACAACTGGGTAGAATACAACTATGCCCATGACTGTGACGGATACGGCATAGCGGTTTTCGGCGCCTTAGACAACACCAGCAACAGTACTTATAATGGTGTTACTGATAATGCGGTTATAAGATACAACATTTTTGCAAATAACGGCAGACTAGCCGGCCGCGAAGGGTCTGGGCAGGGAGATTTCTACACTTTGACATGGAGCGGCGGGTCTGTCAACGGCGTGCAGATATACAACAATACCTCCTACTGGAATCCTGCACAGAATGACCCGGCAGTTAGATTTTGCGGTACAAGCTTTTCAGGGGCAAATACGAAGATGTTTAAAAATAATATTATCTATTCAACAGTTTCTAATCTTGTTAGAACGGACAACTCTAATGTAAGCTTTGATAATAACCTTTATTGGTATACAGGCGCGGGATCTCCTAATTTTTATTACAACAATACAGACTATACCTCGTTCAGCAGCTACCAAAGCGGAAGCGGACAGGATGCACACGGAAAATTTGCCAACCCGCTCCTAGGCAGTCCGGCCTATCATTCAAATGGAAAGCCCACCACACAGTTTACATTGCAGAGTGGTTCCCCCGCTATTAATGCAGGTGCGGATGTCGGCGGCGGCTCTAGAGATTTTCTAGGGAATGCCGCACCGCAGGGTGGCGCTTATGATATCGGGGCCTGCGAATCCTCTTACACAGGTGTATCCATCGGAACAGTGTTGTATTATGATGATTTTGAAAGTGACACCATAGGTCAGAATGCTTCAGGCTGGGAGCCGAACGGAGGTACATGGCAGATTAGCCAACCTACTGGAAACTCGAAGGAATACCAAAAGACGGACACCGGGGATAATGTATCTTTGGCGGGTGATTCCAGTTGGAATAACTACTATGTACAGGGCTACATCAATCTTGTAGACGATACCTATGGCGGTATATGTCTGTTAGGAAGGGTTCAGGATACTTCGCACTATTATCAATTGGAGTTGAAGAAAGACGAAAGTGGGAATAAGAAGTGGTGTATATGGAAGAACAACGGCGGAAGCTGGAATGAAATCGCGTCGGGAGCATACAGCTACTCAGCCAACACCTACTATTACATGAGACTGAGTATGGTGGGTAGCAGCATACAGGCCTATGTATCCACCGATTGGGGCTCAACCTGGAACCTGCTGGGCGGAGGTACCGACACTCAGTATACATCAGGCAAGATAGGGCTGAGATCTTGGGGCTCAGGTGGACGCTTCGATGTTATCAAGGTTGTATCACAGTAGGGTTGATATTTCTAACAAAATCTTTTACATGCGTATGGCTGACACATAAGGAATATAACCGAATAATAACAAGGGTTGTTTATAAGAAATATTAATAATCAGCCCTTGTTTTTTATGTTTTTTTTAGACACATAACCATTATCATCAAGGATGGCAAAATATTACTTGGGGGCTACGTGTGTATGCTTTATTACTATTATCCTGAGTTTAACTCATAAAAAAATCTAGATGCTACGAGAAGGAGAATATTTTTACACTCGACAGCAAGGGTGAACTGCTTATAACGAATTCACTGGCTCAAGAGGAAAGCCCTTCTATTTCTGAAAAATGTCATTTGAGTCATTGATGGGATTTTCTCTTAAAATTCTCTAATCAATGCTCTACGCCTTTTCTTTTCGGGACTTTCATTCCTCTTCCTAAAAATAAACGAATTGAGAAATATAAAGACAAATGGTGTGCATAGAAAACGACCACACAAAACTACGTGTGGTCGTTCAGTTATAGATATTTGCCTTGTTTACTTGACAAGGGGCATATCAATGTTTTGGGGGCTTGATTTTTACCACCATTGTCATACCTATGTTTATTTCAACAGCACTAATCAACAGAAATTGTAAACTCAAGAACATAATTCTGAGCTATTACCCTATTCTCCTCAACCTGCACGACGCTAAAACCCATATCGCTTCCAATACCGCTATGAGCAGCATCTATATGAATATAGCTTTCCTTTCTCCTTAAAAGTTCATGCTCATGCTTTGCGCTCTTATAATCTTCAATTGTATTATGGTGAGCATCAAAATGGAATGGGATTGGTGCTTTAATTTTAATTGTTTTCCCTTCTTTGTTTGCTAGAGTTATCCAACGTGTTTTCTCATGTCCACCGTTTTCAGAAGGTGGAATAAAAGGAAAATGCTCAGCTTCTACACTGCTTTTAAATACTCCCATTCGTGCTGAATTCTTTCTGTCCATATAATTTTCTACAGGGCCTAATCCGTAGTATTCCAATTCCTCAAAGCCTTCAGAAATTACCAGTTCTGCACCTATTCTGGTCATATCCCTAAGTGAAGGGTCTACATTAAAAGTAATCCGAACGTTTATATCACCGGCGCTACTGATTATATATTGCGAGGAGACTAGTATTCCATAGGGATTTCCTGTGAAAGTGACTTCGCGTATTGTAGAAACTAGAACTCCCTTGTTTCCGATACATTCTGCGGAAATATATTTCAATTCAGCATTTTTATTTTTATTTTCAAATACAGACCAAACAGGGAATCTACCCCAATCTTCTGTTGCATCAATGCCGGTATACGGTCTTGAAAAGCACTCTATTGGGCCACTCTCAAGATAGTTGACTCCATTTTTATGGAAGGAGGTTATTGCTCCGGTATTTTTATCAAATAATATTTCAAATTTACTACTTGATACCTGAATATGGGAGACTTGATGCTCAATTGTTATATCTGCTTCAGTTGTTGTTAATGTAATCAAATCTTCGGCAATACTTGAATCATAGCTGTATGCTCCGCTTTCCAGTGCAAACTGATAGCAAGCGAGTTCATAACCTGCTTCTGCATAAGTTGTATTCTGTGCATATCTTACACTGAATTCCACATGATATTCAGAATTTGGTTTTTTATCAACAGGTACAGTAAATTCAATGTTTGCTTCCTCACCGGCTTTTAGATAAGGTAGGTCAAAGTTTCCTTCCTTTATTACATAACCGTTTTCACGGACAGCATACACTACAGAATAATTTTTTGTATCCAACACAAGATTACGGTTTTTAACCTTGAACGACCCTTCCTTAAGTGGTTTTTGATTCCATGGGTCATTTTGAATTATCTCGGTAAAAATAATAGGACAGTACACTTGCTTAGCTTCAATTCCTGCAGGTTTTGGTGTTAAATCAGGCAACACAATTCCGTTATTTGTCATAAAGGTAGGAGTTCCAGGCTTCCACTCTACAACACTTTCATTGAAGTCTCCGCCATATCCCAAAAACTCCTGACCATCAGTGGTTTTTGCAATTAGACATTTATCCTGCCAATCCCAGATATACCCACCTTGAAATCTTTGATATTTTTCTACCAGATCAAGGAATTTGTGCATTCCACCACCTGAATTACGTATTTGGTAAAGATATTCTACCAATACAATAGGTCTTGAATCCGACACATCGGTTAACTTATCTAATATATTACCCTGGGGTGCATACATAGTACCACGTATGTCGGAAATACTCTTTCCAGGTTCTCCGGCTTCATACTGGCATAGACATGTGGGATCATACTCTCTTATCCAACCTGCCATTGCAGCATGGTTTGCACCAACTCCGGATTCATTACCAAGGGACCATGAATAGATAGATGCATGGTTCTTGTGGGTTAATACCATACGAATTGCTCTTTCAAGGAAGTTTGTTGCCCATGATGGATTTTGGGTCAATTCTCCCAAGACATCGTGAGTTTCCAGGTTGGTCTCACATATTAATAACAGACCCCATTCATCGCATAGATCATACCAAATAGGATCATCAGGGTAGTGACAGGTTCTGACTGAATTAATATTCAACCTTTTCATCTGTTTGATTTCTTCAATCATATGCTCAACTGAAACTGTACGACCCTCGAATGCTTCATGCTCATGACGGTTGACACCTCTTACTATTAGCCTTTTACCATTCAGAAGAATAATACCATTGACAATTTCAACCTTCTTAAATCCGATTCGGCAGCTTTCATAATCTACCTTTTCGCCTGTAGGAGATATAAGGGACATAACTGCTTTATACAGTATAGGTGTTTCAGGATTCCATTTTTCTATTTGTTCTACCTTTAGAATGATTCGTGCTGTATTGGTTGTCGGAGCTTCATAAAGACGGTATTCGGCTTTAGTATTGAAGTTGGATGTTCCGGTTGCCAATATAGTTCCTTTCATATCCATAATATCTAACTGAACCTTATACTCTCCATATCCATTAAATCTGTTTATTTCAATATCAGCTTTAACTGTACCGAAGGAGTAATAAAGGTCGGGGATGGCATCAATTTTCCAGTCTACGATTCTTGCTTTTGGCTTAGCAAAAAGTAATACTGAACGGAATATACCTGAAATATGCCAGTAGTCCTGGTCTTCCATATATGTGCTCCCGGCAAATTTCATGACCTGGACTGAAACTGTATTTTCGCCTTCTTTTATATATGGCGTAATATTAAATTCAGCAGGCAGTTTGCTATCTTGAGAATATCCTACCTCAACTCCATTAATCCAAAGGTAATATGCAGTTTCTACACCTTTAAAATGAATAAAAATCTCTCTGTTCATCCACTCAGGAGAGATAGTGAAAGTTCTAAAATAGCAGCCTGTTGGATTTTCTTCAGGAATATAAGGAGGATTTGGTAATCCTCTTTCTTTAAAATCATTAGTTGGATATATCATGTGTTTTTCTTTGCTATAATAGTCCCATGGGTAAGGAATATTCGTATAAATAGGATAACCAAAACCTTGAAGCTCCCAGTTGCCGGGCACTTTTATATCTTTCCAGTCACTGTGATCAAATCCGTTTTCCCAGAAGGTGTCTACCTCTGAAGGCTTTTCATAATATGCGAACTTCCATACTCCATCCAGTGACCCTGTCCACTTTGAGACTGTCCTGTCACAGCTCTCTGCTTGAGCGGCATTTTCATAAGCACCCCAGTAGACATGAGAGGGCTCTCTATTGATGGCTGTAATATTAATATTTTCCCAATCGTTTTTAGTATGAAATCTTTGATACTTGTTCATATATTTATCCTTTCCTTTACCTAAATATTTTAATAATGCCATTATAGCTTCTACTTACAAAATAATAAATTTGTAATATTGCTTGTGATGATATAATATATTGCTAAAAATAATAATGCGAGGACAAACTTCATGAATAAAGAATTCATTAACAAGACCAGCAATGACGATAATGTTGCTTACATTAGAAAATCCTTCTTTACCCCTCTGGATATCGTTGAAAAGGAATCTCTTAATGAAATCTTGCAGAATCTGCTGATTACCTCGACCGGATGTTATGTGAAAGCTTATGGACATCAGGTAAATTGTCGCACTCTGCAGGACTATGTTATAATTTATTGCGTTGATGGTAAAGGTTGGATTGAATTGGAGAGTAAGCGCTGGAGCATAAAGAAGGGGGACTTTTTTATGTGTCCGCCAAATATTTCCCACTCCTACGGTGCGGATGAAAAGGACCCGTGGACCAAGTACTGGATCCATTTCCGAGGGAAAAACGCAAAGGATTATATAAACCTTTTACGGCTTAGTAACAGTTCCCCGGTAATGTATATCGGGGAGAATACCAGGGTATTATACTGGCTGAACGATATCTTCAATGTTATGAAAACCGGTTACACCCAGAGTAATCTGCTTGCAGCAACCTCTTACCTTGGGAATATTTTAAGCTATATTAACAGCCTGTCAATGAATGAGGTATTAAACAAAGAAGAGCATATGACGGTAGACAAGATTATAACTTATATGCTGAGCAATATTAACGAAAACCTTACGCTAGACCAACTTGCAGATTTCTCCAGGGTTTCAAGGTGTCATTTCGTGAGGGTATTTAAAGAAAAGACAGGTTATACGCCAATTGATTATTATATCCGTCTTAAAATGCAAAAAGCTTGTGAGTTGCTGGATTCAACGTCTTTAAAAGTTACAGCAATCAGTTCTGAGTTAGGGTTTAGCAGCCCGTATTATTTTTCTCTTGCGTTTAAAAGGATAGTGGGACAGTCGCCCCAGCACTATAAGGAAATGCTATACAAATAAAAATTAATGTATAAATTAAATGACAATAGAGAGTATAAAATATTTAACCTACTGAAAAATCAATATACTTCATCCTAAGTTTACTTATTACATAGATTAACTTTTTGCCCGTCAATCGGATACTACCGAGAAAGAACTGGATTTATATATATCTAGTGATATAATCTGGAACATGCTAAGCCAATAATTCTAGATAGACATAATTATTAGCAGTCCCCCCTTTGGCATTAGAAATTTAAATAGTTCAAATCATAAACTACGAGATATAATTTGACTCAGGCGAGATGAGTTCTTATAAATGATATTTTTTATATATAAGATTGTTGAATAAACTATTTTCCATGCATAATTCTAAATTCTGTAGGACTGGCTTTTTCAATTTTTTTAAATACAGAACAAAAATAACTGAAGTCCTCAAAGCCTACAAGCTGATATATTTCATTTATGGGTCTATCACTAAAAGCCAGAATAAGTTCCTTGCTTTTTTGTATCCTAACATTATTTATATACTCAAAAACCCTGCAGCCAAGTATTTTTCTGAACATAGTACAGAGATGCTGTGGAGATACGTGAATGACTTCAGAAAGATCGTTTAGTAAGATTGGCCTATTATAGTTAGTCTCTATATATTCAAATATAGGTTTCAAACGTAGGTTTTTTTGAAGCTCACTGCCAGTACCTTCTAAAGAGATATATTTCATAAGGTTTATAAGAATATCATAAACCAAGATCGAGCAATCTATGTTTTTCAGAGGATTTGCTGACATGGCCATTGTTTGAGCTAACCTGATTTTAGATAAAATCAATTCCGGTTTTGAAACGTAGAAGACTCTAGACATATTTAAAGGGTTTTGGCTAAAGAATGCTTTAATACTGCTTCCGTCAAAAATAATCCAGTCTACCTGCCAACTCCCACCCAGTGAGTAGTATTCATGAGGTTCATTAGGATAAAGCAACATACCTTGTCCTTCGATTATTTTATATATGCCCGATGGTAGTGCCAGTTCACCCTTACCATGATGGCATTGAATCCATTGATAGTTTGGGTATCCGTCAGGACGGTTCACATGTTCCTGCTCATGATGACAGCCGATTCCTACTATATAAAAAGGAAGTTTAGTTTCTCTATCAGTTAGTGTTGGAAAAATATAGTTACCCATTAAATCACCTTAATATAACAATATTATACTAAATATATTCTGATTGATAGCCTGTTGTATAAATTAATATAATAAGAATATAACAACATTTAGTATTAAACAATAATTAATTTACAAATTGGGGGAAGAATTATGATTTTTGGAGTAGACTATTATCCCGAACACTGGCCTGAGGAACGCTGGCCCTTGGACGCAAGAATGATGCGGGAGGCTAATATTAACGTTGTAAGATTAGCAGAGTTTGGTTGGGCAAAAATGGAACCTATAGAGGGCGAGTTTGACTTTGCATGGTTGGACAAAGCCATTGAAATATTAGCGACAGAAGGAATTAAGGTCATATTAGGTACTCCTACAGCAGCAGCTCCGAAATGGTTGATGGATATGGATCCAGAAATGTACCCAAAAGACGTTTATGGGATTACGAAGGGCTTTGGTACCAGAAGACATTACTGTCCAACCAATGAAAACTATAGAAAATATTCAAGTATTATAGTACATAAAATGGTTGAGCATTATAAAAATAATACAAATATTATAGCCTGGCAAATTGACAATGAGTTCAGTGCGCCTTGTTATTGTGACAGCTGCCATTCAGCATTTAAGATATGGTTAAAAAATAAATATGGTTCTGTTGATAATATGAATGAAGAGTGGGGGTCAATTTTCTGGAGTCAGACTTATAACTCATTTGATCAAGTACCTATGCCTCTATACTCAGCAGCTGATGGGTTCAGTCAAAATGCTGAAGCAACATCATTATTATCAACTCCGTTCAACCATAATCCTGGATATTTACTAGATTTCTATAGATTTTCAACTGATTCTGTTGTTGAGTATCAAGATATACAGATAGAAATAATAAGAAACGCAAGTACTTTACCAATCACACATAATTTTATGGGACACTATAGTGAATTGGATTATTTTAATGTAGGGAAAAATCTTGACGTGGTATCATGGGATAATTACCCCAATAACATGTGGGGAAAAGCATCCTATAAAAATGTTTCAATGGCACACGATCTAATGAGAGGAATAAAGAATAAGAACTTCTGGATGATGGAACAACAAAGTGGTCCCTGTGGATGGCAAATGCTTGGAGATACACCTGAACCCGGTCAAGTAAGACTATGGACATATCAGGCTCTTGCTCATGGGGCTGAAGCAATGATATATTTCCGATGGAGAGCTTGCACTTTTGGTATAGAACAGTATTGGTACGGAATTTTAGACCATGATGGCAAAGGAAGAAGAAGGTATAGGGAGATAGCTCAGGTTGGAAAAGAGCTAGCCAGTATTTCACCACTTATAGTGGGTTCTAAAAACATAAATGAAGTGGCAATAGTAAAATCCTATGATAATTTCTGGAGCCACAGGGGGCAACCTCATAATGCCAAGTTTAACTACAATGTTTTACTTCAATCATATTATGATGCTCTAATTTCAAATAATGTAAGTGTAGATGTAACAGGAATTGACGTGGACTTCAATAAATACAAGCTGGTTTTAATGCCTGCATTTAATTTAATGACTGAAGAAATTGCCCGAAAGTGTGAGGAGTATGTAAAAAACGGGGGAGCGTTGCTAATTACCTTCCGTTCGGGAACAAAAACATGGAGCAACAGGATGACAACCATGACTTCACCCGGTTACTTCAGAGAAATGGCAGGTGTAGAACTTGAAGAGTTTGACTCTATAAACTTTGAAAGAAAAACTAAACTAAAAGGAACTTTTGGGGAAGCCACAGCGACCATCTGGTGTGATGTACTTAAACTTGAAAGTGCAAGACCGATAGCTTTTTATGATAGTCACTACTATAAAGACTCTCCTGCGGTAACCGTTAATGAATATGGTGAAGGTAAGGTTTTCTATGTTGGGTGTGATCTGAATGATACAGCAATGGATAAATTAATGGAGTTGATAGTGACTATGCTAAATATTGAAACACCTGTAAAAACCAAAATTACTGGTGTGGAAATTATCCGGAAGGAAAAAGCGGGAACAAACTACATCATGATAATGAACCACAATGATTATAATGTGGAAATTTCTATTGATAGAGAATACTTTGAAGTTATAAGAGGATTAACTGTAAGTAATATGTTAGAGCTTTCTGGGTATGGTGTATCAATATTAACTGAATAAACGATAGTGAAAGCATATAGATACAATTATTTAGAAGAATTGCTTACTTTTTACATAGGGCTAACTCTCTTTTTTTAATTTCAATTGTTTGCACAGCGGACAGAACTACCATTGCCACAGACGATACTGAAGATGCTCATATCATTGTAGAGATAGTTGATAAGGATGGCAATAGGATTGCAAATACTATGGAAGTGGTTTTAGAGGCAGTAAGAGGCGGAGCAATATTTCCTACAGGCAAAACCTTTGCTCTTTCACCGGAAAAGAGTAACTTTATTGATGGACTTGGTGCCATAAAATCGCATTCCTATTACGCAGGGGAAAATTGTATTATAGCAAAAGTGGAAGGTTTGCCAGTCGGAGAGCTTGTAATCACTGGAGTAGGCAAAGAGTTTTGGGATAATCAGGTACTAAATGAACTTATGCCTCCTCCATCCTTAATGGCTCCACCCTTGGGTAACAGAAGCTACAGTATAGGAATCGACCTGTCAGGAAGATAGATTCGTTACCTAAAAATTAAAATCCTTGAAGCGCTAGGTAGTATAGTCAGTATAGATATACACACTTAATAACGATAATATAGACTTTTAAAAACTAATAGTTGGAGGGATATATATATGAAACTTTGGTATGAACAGCCTGCTAAAAGCTGGGTGGAAGCTCTGCCTATAGGAAATGGCAGACTTGGGGCAATGGTTTACGGTAAAACCGATACAGAGTTAATCTCTTTAAACGAAGACACATTATGGTCGGGCTATCCCAGAGATTTAAATCCAAAGAATAAAAATGAACAAGTTCTAAAAGCTATGGAGCTAGCAAAGGCTAAAAAATATCACGAGGCGCAGGAGTTAATTGAAGAGGATCTCACTTCAGGTTGGGGGCAGTCATATCTGCCTTTGGGTGATATGGTATTGAACTTCAGACATTGCGGACCTGTATCTGATTTTAAAAGGAGTCTAGACTTATCAAATGCAGTAGCTTCAGTTGAATATTTTGCGGATGGAGCAAAATATAAACGTGAAATATTTACTTCTGCACCGGATAATATAATGGTAATCAGAATTTCATCTGATAAACCCCAACGGGTAAACTTTACACTTGGCTTTGACTGTCAGTTGAAGTCTGCAGTTTCATACTATGACGATTGTTTGGTTTTAAAAGGTGAGGCACCATCCTATGTTGAGCCAAGCTACAGTAATGACCTGGAAGAACCAATCATATATTCCGATAAGGATGAAGAACGTGGGATGCTTTTTGCTGCAATGGCAAAGGTTACACTTTTCGGCGGAAAAACTACTTGTAGAGATTCTGTTGTTACAGTTGAAAATGCGGATAGTGCAATAATTCTATTTAATGCACAAACCAGTTTTGCAGGTTATGATTTACATCCTTATCAGAATGGTAAAGAGTACGAAAAGTTTTGCATCCAAAGAATTATAAACGCAAGTAGTAAGAGTTATGAAGAATTGCTTTCATCCCATATTTCCGATTATAAATCTTATTTTGACAGGGTACAACTGGATATTGGGGACATCGAAGAAGATTTATTGCCCACTGATAAGCGTCTGTACCGCTTTAAGGAAGAGCAGAAGGATCCGTCCCTTTATACTTTGCTATTCCAATATGGAAGGTACCTTCTTATATCATCTTCAAGAGAAGGAACACAACCTGCAAACTTACAGGGGATATGGAACAACCAGGTTCGTCCGCCCTGGAGCTCAAACTATACAATAAATATAAACGCACAGATGAATTACTGGCCGGTTTTTTCCTGTGGACTTGGTGAACTTCAGCAGCCTTTGGTTAATTTAATAAGGGAGCTTTCAGCCAACGGCACTGTAACTGCGAAAGAAATTTATAAAGCAAGGGGCTTTACCTCACATCATAATACCGATTTGTGGAGATTTTCCTCTCCTGTAGGTAATCACTTAAAGGGTTCAGCCAGTTATGCATTCTGGAATGTTTCGTTCGGCTGGCTTTGTAGGCACCTTTTTGACCAGTATGAATACACACTTGACAAGGATTTCTTGAAAAATGAAGCATATCCTCTTATAAAAGGCGCTGCTGAATTTTTTCTGGATATTTTAATTGAAGATGAGGATGGTTACCTAGTTATTTGCCCTTCTACATCACCGGAGAATACTTTTATTTACGAAGGGAAAAATTGTAATATAGCAGCAACCTCTACTATGTCTATGACAATAGTAAAGGAGTTGTTCAAAAACTGTATAAAAAGTTGCGAGATACTGGGGTGTGATGTCAGTTTTTCAGATGAACTGAGAGAGAAGCTTGAAAGAATATACCCATATAAAACAGGCAGTAAAGGGCAACTTCTTGAGTGGAATGAAGAATATCAAGAAGAAGATCCAAATCATCGGCATATTTCACATTTATACGGAATGTACCCTGCAAACGAAATAACTGTTGAGGACACTCCTGAGTTGGCTGAGGCATGCAAAAAATCGCTAAATTTAAGGGGCCATGAAGGCACGGGTTGGAGTCTGGGATGGAAAATTAATCAATGGGCAAGGTTGTTTGAGGGTGATAAGGCACTCCAGATTTTAAACAGGCAGCTCAGAGTAGTGGAAGACACAGGCTTTGATTATTCTACGGGAGGTGGAACCTATCTCAATATGTTTGGTGCGCATCCCCCTTTCCAGATAGACGGGAATTTTGGCGCTACTTCAGGTATAGCAGAAATGCTGATGCAGAGTAGGGATAATAAGATATTTATTTTACCAGCGCTACCATCAGCTTGGGAAAGAGGCTGTGTCAAGGGGTTGTGTGCAAAGAAGCGTATAAAGGTTGATATTTATTGGGACAAAGATAGTGTAAAAGTGGACCTATTATCGGATATTGACCAGACGGTATTAGTAGCGGTAATGGGAATTGATTTATGCAGCAAGACGTTGAAGGCTGGAGTAGTATATACAATTGGATATGGTAATACAATACAAAAGGTTGAGTAAGCCTCAAGTTCTGGGCCTTACTCAGCCTTTCAGCATCTTAACTATATGCATAATAGTGACAGGTTTGACTTAAAAATTCCCTTATAGTAAGATGAGTATACATAATTTATTTCGTGTACTACATAAGTAGAAAATATTTGAATGGTGGTAATTATTCTGATTAAGTTTAATACTTTAAAAATTCAAACACAACTTATCATGTTTAACTCAGCAACTATGCTTGTATTGATAATAATAATTTTCACTACCTATCTCCAAAGTGTAAACATTATCAATGAAAATAATTCTAGATATATTAACCAGTCTATCTATCAAATAGACCAAGAGCTTATAACCAAATGTAATACCTTGGAAAAGATTACATACGGTGTAGCATATAATGACTTAATACAGGAATTTATAAACAATAAAGAACCAGTAGATGTGTTTGAAAATAGTTTAAAATTGTCTAATTTCTTGGCAAGCCAAATAGCTATTAATGACAGTATAATCGATATTTGCATTCTTCCTAATGAAGGTAGTGCCTTTGACCTCCTTGGAGTAAAGGATAAATTAGGTCAGTTAGTAGATAAAACTGATGTGAAAAAACGGATAAATTACTCGGAGATGAAAAGAATAAATATTAATGACCAGTATTTTAATTGTTTACTTATGACAGTTACTGTTTTTTATAGTGGAACTGGCGATAATTATGGCATGCCTATTGGAAAAGTTATTTTGGTAATAAATGCTGAAAAAATGAGCCAATATGTTGTAAACTCAAACCAGACACCAGGAACGGAAATATATTTAACCGATAAAAAAAATGTTATATACTGCAGTAATAATCGGAATATGGTTGGGGAAAAAATACCTAATGTTATTAGCGATTTAAAACTTGAAGAATATAATAATTCAATAATTAATACTGGTGAATTTACTGTACATATCCAGGATTATTCCAGATATAAGGGGAAAATTATTAGTGTCAATCATAAAGATACATTTATGAGGCAGATTAGAAATATTAGAAAGATGGATCTTATTCTATTTATTGGCTGTATAATTATTCTATCTGTACCTTTTAGTCTGATATTAAAGAATATAATTAATCCCATCAAAAAGATATCTAAATTTATGAATGAAGTGAAAAACGGTAATTTAAAAAACCTAAAAGGAAACATATCCCTTAATGGTCATGCAGAAGTCATAACCATGGCAGATGATTTTAACGGTATGCTTAATGAAATTGATACATTAACACACAGATTGATTGATACCAATACATTGCTTTATGAAGCAGAAATCAATAAAAAGCAAGCTGAGCTGGCATTTCTTCAAAGCCAGATAAATCCTCATTTCCTTTATAACACATTGGAATCAATAAAGGGTATTGCATTGAGTAAAAGGGTTCCTGAGATAAGGGATATAGCGCAATCCCTTGCGGATATTTTTAGATACAGTATTAAAGGTGAAGATATGGTTTTGCTGGAGGAAGAGCTGAGTATATTTAAATCTTATCTGAAGATTCAAGAGATTAGATTCTTCGGGAGGTTTGAGACGGAATTCTGTATATCACAAGATACATGTAAACTCAAAGTACCTAAGATGATTCTTCAACCTATTGCAGAAAATGCAATCTACCATGGCTTGGAATTAAAAAGTGAATTTGGCCATTTGAAGGTTTCAACAGAAATTACCGTTGATAATTCACTTAAAATAATAATAGAAGATGATGGAGTGGGAATACCGGATAATATATTAAAAGAATTAAGAGAAGCCCTTAATACAAACACATGCAGGCTGAAGACTATGAATATTGATAAAAGCATAGGACTCATAAATGTCAATAATAGAATAAAACTTAAATACGGTGATGGATTTGGAATTAGTCTTGAAAGCATACCTAATTTAGGGACAAAAGTCATACTTACCATTTTGGCGAAGGAGGTTAACGATGTATAAGGTAATTATTGTAGATGATGAAACCTGGGTGACTGAGAGTATTAAACTAAGTATAGAATGGAGTAAATTGGATATGGAAGTTGTAGGTGTTGCTTATAGCGGATTGGAAGCCTATGACTTGATTATGCAGCTCAGTCCTGACATCGTACTGACAGATATTCGTATGAGAAATATGAACGGATTGGAACTGATTCAGAAAGTTAATGACGCCTGTAAGAATGTAAAGTTTATTGTAATCAGTGGACACGCTGAGTTCAGCTATGCACAAAAGGCTTTACATGCAGGTGCATTAGGATACTGTCTAAAACCTATAGATAATAACGAATTGATTCGTATATTGCAAAAGGCTAGAAGTTTTTTGCAGCCAAATCAGTCAGAGAGTACTTTCCAGCTATTTGATTTAGTAATGAACTATTCAACCGGAATGGAAGATAGTATAAAGAACTATATGCACAACCTTGGGTTTAAAGATATAGAAAAGAAAGGTGTGCTTCCTATAGTTTGTATCACAAATAATGTAGTGGAGTTTTCCAAAAGTGTTCACTGCATCTCGGATAAAATCGGAAGCTGCAAATATGCATTTCTTTTGCAAGCAGAGGAAACAGATAGATTAATTGATCAATTATCCGGTATGATCAGTAGTGAGTTTACAAGTATAGGGGTGGGAACTGTTGCAAGAAGTATTGCTGATATTAAAGCTTCTCTTGAAAATGCAAATTTGGCTGCATATGAGTATTTTATATCAGGAAATAGCGGAGTCTACAATTTATCTTCTAACATGGACGGTAATCTCGACCATTACATAAGTGAAATTGAAAAACATTTAAAAGGTGGAGAAGTGGAGCATGCAATTACTGAAATACAGGCGATACCTAAGTTGTTTAGAATAGAAAAATATAATATTATACATGTACTATATTTTTATAATAATTTAATACGTAGTATTTTAAAGTCTCCTGAAGAATTAATTGAAAATTATCTTTATAATTTTGAGCAACTGGCGGGTAGGTATCAAAATATAAACGAAATGATACATTTCTTGGAATGTATGGCTAAAAAGAATATAGAAGAAAAGGCAGTAGAGAATGTAAGAAACATAAATAATGCAACTTTCAAAAATATCATTACCTATGTAAATCAAAACTATAATAGAGATATCTCGGTATATGACCTTTCACAAAAGTTTTTTATAAACCCAAGTTATATTAGTCAATTGTTTAAAAAAGAAATGGGAAAGAATTTTACAGAATATGTTTTATCCTTAAGAATAGATTATGCTATTGAGCTGTTGGCTGATTCGTCACTTTCCTTAACAACAGTTGCACAGAAGGTAGGGTATAATGACTATTTCTACTTTAGTAAAGTTTTTAAAAAATATACTGGAAAGGCGCCTAGCCAATATCAGGAAGAAAATACCCCTTAAATGGTATATAGAGATACAACCTGTTGACATAATGAGAAATTTAATTTTTAATTTATTTCTTCCAAGATGTTACATCTTGGCTTGTAAAAGATTGGTGGTGAGCCAGTCTTTTTTTGTTAGAATATTCTTTCAATGCCATTTATGCAAAGTAAGTTGGCAGCAATAAAAAGGAGTAAACATGTCGAAGTTTTTACATATGAAGTAAGATTAAACCATCAGAAATATCTATAGGATAATTTACCCCTTAATGCAACCCCTAAGTATTTGAACAAAAAAACAACTGCAGTTTCTAAAAAGTCCGTAAGCATTCTTCTTTGGTTGAAACCGGAGATCCCGGATTTCTAAACAAAGCTTGCAAACGCTTTACCTGTCTACCAAAAGAAATAACTTTGCTACCAGGGATGACTAGGCCCTCAACCGTATAATGGAGAAGAGGTCTTACAAAAACATAGGTGCTCACTGGTTACTGCCAATGAAATCCGATTTAAAATAAGTCTTCTAAAAGATGTACAAAAACTATTTCGCCAATAATCCATACCTACCCATAAAAGCAGAGGTTGATTCCCCGATTACAAAAACATGAGAGAGTTGACCTCTGTTTTGAATGTTCGTTTCATTCATTTTCAGAACTGGCTTACTGAATACAATAACTACATTTAATTACAAATGTAGTTATCTTAGATAATGATGTAATATTATTAGGCTTTGAACTTACATCAAATTTATTTATCTAAAAATATAACAAAAATATATTAAATTAATAAATTAACGACATTCATCGAAACTACCTATGGTGCTATAATTTACGTGTAGTGAGTAAGAAGTAAATGGAGGTTAATTATGAATACTATCATCGCATGTAAAGACAAAAAGAAATTTGGACAAACTACATTTTGGAAACAAGTCAATGCTTATAAATATTATTATTTGCTACTATTGTTACCATTAGCATATTATTTGATTTTTTGCTATCTGCCCATGTATGGGGCAACTCTAGCATTTAAGGAATTTAGATATGATAAAGGGATTTTCAACAGTCCATGGGTTGGAATGCAGTATTTTAAAATGCTGTGGAAGGATACAGATTTTATAACTGCATTTGCAAATACCCTTATTATCAGTTTATCTAAGGTAGTGTTTTGCTTTCCATTACCTATAATTTTAGCTTTATTTATAAATGAAATTAAGAACAAAAATGTAAAACGTTTTTACCAGACAGTTTTTACTTTTCCACACTTCCTTTCTTGGATAATTGTAGCAGGTATTATAACAAACTTGTTGTCGGATAGAGGTGCTATAAATCAGATTATTAGTTTGTTTGGAGTACAACCACAATCCTTGCTCACAGACTCCTCTCGCTTTAGGCTTGTAATATACATAAGCCAGGCATGGAAAGAGATGGGATGGGATTCTATTATATACCTTGCGGCTCTAGCGGGTATAAACCCTGAAATGTATGAAGCAGCAAATCTAGATGGTGCAAATCGCCTCCAGATGCTGAGGTATATAACCTGGGCAGGTATAAAAAGCACTGTTTCTATTGTACTTATTCTGGCAATTGGTTCAGCCATGGTTAGTAACTTTGATCAGATATTCAACTTATATAACCCTTCTGTTTATAAGGTGGCTGATGTTCTTGATACGTATGTCTACAGGCAGGCATTTTCTGTGAACACTGATTTTTCCTATGCCTCAGCAGTTGGATTGTTAAAATCGGCAGTAAGTTTAGTACTAGTATTTTTGGCAAACTTTACTGTAACCCGTTTATTCAAAGAAGATGGACTAGTATAGTAGAGAAGGAGGAATCACATGTCTAATAATAAAATCAACATTGATAAATTACTGATAAGTATTGTAATAGTTTTGATAAGTTTAGCTGCCATAGCTGTATTATTCCCATTTTATAATGTTCTTATCATCTCAGTAGCACAATATAAGGATATTGCACAAAATCAATTATATTTGTATCCTAAGGCTTTTGACTTCAGTGCATATTGGTATGTTTTAAGAGAAAAGGCATTTTTAAATGCTTTTGGAGTTTCAGTTTTAGTGACTATTTTGGGAGTAATATGGAATATGTTTCTTTCAACATCAGCTGCATATGCACTTTCAAAAAAAGATATGCCGGGTAGAAAAGTGTTGCTTTTGATAGCAATATTTACAATGTATTTTAGCGGGGGAATGATACCTTACTATCTGGTAATAAAACAGATGCATCTTGTAAATAATATTTTAGCATTGGTATTGCCAGTTGGAATTAACACTTATTACATGATTATAATGAAGAACTATTTCAGCACTATTCCTCCAAGTTTAGAAGAATCGGCAAAAGTTGATGGCGCCAATCCAATCTATATTCTTCTGAAGATAATTTTACCTATTTCAGCACCCTTTATGGCTACATTTACACTATTTTACGCGGTAGATCGATGGAATGAATGGTTTAATGCATTACTCTTCATTTCTGACACTAATAAACAACCGTTACAGATATTCTTAAGGCAGTTGCTTATAGAGTTTTCGAATAATCTGTCATCAATGGCTCAATCAATGTCTCTGTCTAAAAGACCGGTTTACCAGCAAAGTCTTCAGATGTCTGCCATAGTAATTTCAACAGTACCAATAATGATTGTTTATCCGTTTCTTCAGAAGTATTTTGTAAAAGGTATTATGGTTGGTGCTATAAAAGATTAGGTTTTTCAATGCTAATAATAGTTAAAACTATTATTATAAATTATATTTAAATAAGAGGAGGAATTTACATGAAACTCAGAAGAATTACGGCTAGTTTTCTGTCAGTAGCCATGGTTACTGCATTGCTGACAGCGTGTGGAGATAATAAGGCCACCGATACACAAGCTGCTCAAACCAGTTCAACTGCGACTCAAATCAGTACATCTGCAACTAAGGAAGATCCTTTCAAAGAAAAAATGGAAATATCGGTAGCAACTTGGGATATTGATAAAGCAGTAGCAGGCGGAGAAAATGATGAAGTTTTACAGACTATTTACAAAAAGTTTAACATTACTATTAAACCTGTAAATATTACATGGAGCGACTACACCGATAAAATAAATCTTTGGGCATCGTCAGGACAATTGCCTGATTTATTCAGCGCTGATAAAACTGGATCACCAATTTACAGGCAATGGGCTACGCAGGGAGTAATCCATGCATTACCGGATGATCTGAGTAATTATGCGGATTTAGATAAAATAATTTCCTCACCCGACGTACAGGCATTAAAAGTAGATGGAAAAATATATTGCATTCCAAGATCTTCATATTCAAAGCCAGGAGATTGGCAACTTGACAGAGCTGTACTATATAGATGGGACTGGGCACAAAAACTTGGTATTACTAAAGAACCAGAAACCTGGGATGAATTTGCCACACTATTAAAGGCTTATACTAGCGGAGATCCGGAATCTAAAGGAAAACCTATCGGTTTGACAGTAATCACTCCGTTATATCTGGAAGCATTGATGTTGTCGTGGAATCCGGGTGTTGTTGACTCAGGAGGAGCTAACAACTGGATGAAGGAAGATGGCAAATGGATTCCTGCATTTTTTAGTAAAACTACATTGCCTGGTATTAAAGCAATTAAGGCTTTATACAGTGACGGTTTAATAGATAAGGATTTTGCACTTATTAAGGGAGAAGAAGGTACGGATAAGTTTGCTTCAGGGCGTGCAGGTGCTATAGTATATAGTTCTGCCCTAACTCATTTGAACGGATTTATAGCTAATAAGTGGTCAAAGACTTATCCGGATAAGAATTTCACAGAATGCGTAAAAGTATTGAAGATTCCAGCTGCACCAGATGGAAACAGGTATCATTTTACTATTCCAACTTACTGGTCTGAAGCTTATATTAATGGAAATGCAGATGATAAAAAGGTTGAAAGAATATTAAGTCTGGCAAACTATTTATTCTCTGATGAGGGTAGGAATTTGATAAAATATGGAATCGAAGGAAAAGACTTTAATGTTGATGCTAGCGGAAAAATAACAGTAGTTAACCCTGGTGCTAATATGACAGAAAAATACCCTTCACTAAACAGCATTCCATACCTTTTCCACTGGTCTCAATTTGTTGAAAGTGAATTGACTAGTCCTACATATACAGATGAGCTGAGAGCAGCAGTAAAACAGGAATACGACTGGTATAACGCCAACACTAAGGACACACCTATAGACTTTACGGTTAACAGTATTTCAACGCCTGCAAAAGACAAGCTGGTAATTAACCATAAGGATGATATGGCGAAGTTGATTATTTCCAAGGGCGATGTAGAAAAAGAATATAAAGAAATTGTAGATGGATATAACGCTAAAGGACTTGCAACAGCAATTGATGAAGTAACTGCTGCTGCAGCAAAAATAGGTAAATAATAACTACTATTCACAGGTTTATTGAGACAGGGATGTAAATATTACGTCCCTGTCTTATTTGTGTAACGAATACCACGTGTTATACACGTGGTTCAGAAAAGCTTATAGCTTTGAGTAGAAAATAAAAAACTCCTTTGTTAAAATATTTGCAGGTTCGCCAACCGCATTTATATAAACAAAGGAGGTTATCCTAGATGGATACATGAAGATTAGCACATAGCAAATGAAATTGCAAATACCATATTGTCTTTGCACCAAAGTACCGCAGACAGGTGATATACGGAAAAATAAAAGCAGATATAGGCCAAATAATAAGGAAATTGTGTGACCATAAGGGAGTAGAAATAATAGAGGCAAATGCTTGTCCTGACCATATACATATGTTAGTGAGCATTCCTCCCAAACTCAGTGTTTCAAGCTTTATGGGATACTTAAAAGGAAAAAGTTCGCTAATGATATTTGACCGACATGCTAATCAAAAGTATAAGTATAAAAATAAGCAATTCTGGTGTAAAGATACTATGTTGATACGGCCGGAAGGAATAAGAATGCACTAGAAAAATATACAAAACCAATTACAAGATGATATAGCAAGTGATTAAATGAGCTTGATAGAGCATATTGACCCGTTTACGGGTGCCCAGTAAAGAAAGGCAAATAAAAACAGACCCTTAAGGGTCTTCCCGTAAAAAAAATACGCGGCTGGCGGACATTTAAATACTTCTTTAGCTATATCTAGTAACATGCCCATTATAGGGCTAGAGAATGCCACGTGTTTACACGTGGTCATGACTATTAAGAATTATGAGCATATTACGTAGTATAGTTAATATAATTTGTAAGATAAGCAGTACTAAATAAATTGCTCTTTTGAGTATATCTTGTTATGTTGGTTACTATACTTTAAAAAAAGTATTTCATTTTATAATATAGAAATATATTATTCGGATTCTATTCTTATGTATCTTAATAATTATCGAATCTCATGTACTTTCTTTGTGTAGTAGCTTGATAATGTAATTTAATTCGATTTAGTTAAATTTGTATTTGTTGAATGCATGTTATAATAGCCAAGTATTTGTAATGATAGGTATATTCAGCTACTACTGCAAAGTAATTAGTACAGAATATGAGTCTGTTAACTTTGTTTGGTTTAATAACAAGTGATCGATTCTTTGATGCACTGGGATAGTATATATAATATACACAGCATTGAAATCTTCATACAGTCTTTATATATATGGTAGTAGTCAATAAATTCGATAATTTCCTTTATGTATTAGTGTAATATAAACGAAGGAGATCAATTTTCAAGTATGTTGGGATAGTATATAATTTATTGATAATATTCTATTTTGAATGTTGGTAAAGCACATAAAATTTTCTATAATATCTTTATATACAATGGATCAATAATTGTGTTCCGTTACTTGCTTTGATGTATATGGGAGAAACAAGTGAACTCTGTTAATTTTTTTGAATACGAAGGGTGAGGGATTCTGATTTGTTTTTTTTTAGATATTCTCTTAAGTAAATGCACTTACCTAATAATGTTTCACGTGAAACATCAAGAAATAAAAGACATTTTGACAAGGAAATGCCCTTATATAGCTATTTGTTAGAAAAAAATACTTTTTGTAATATTATATGCTGTATGATATAATTTACAAA
>JAEYNY010000007.1 GCA_023412275.1 Bacillota bacterium | reverse complement strand
CTTTCACGGCGATAACAGGGGTTCGATTCCCCTATGGGTCACCAATCGGGAGCTTAGCTCAGCTGGGAGAGCATCTGCCTTACAAGCAGAGGGTCATAGGTTCGAGCCCTATAGTTCCCACCAAAAGGACTGTATTTGATAAAATACAGTCTTTTTTTATATACTCCTGAAGCCTTTACCAATGGTTTCAGAAGTATTGCTTATGGTTATAAACGCAGAGTCGTCTATACTGCGTATATATGTCCGGAGCTTTATAGCTTGTCTTCTGCTGAGAACTGTAGAAATTACGTCCTCAGTCTTGTGGCTGAATGCACCCTCAGCTTTATATATAGTGGCTCCTCTATGAAGCTGGGTCACAATGTATTCCTTTATCTCATCCGATTTAGTACTGATAATAACGAATTGCTTGCTAACATTGAACCCTTCCATTACAAGGTCAATAACAAAAGCTTTAAGTGAAAGACCCAAAATGGAGTACATTCCTATTTTTATCCCAAAGACCGCTCCAGCACCGGCTGCAATGAGAAAATCAGTCAGTAGCAGTGTTTTTCCGATGTTCAGGTTTGTATGTTTGCTGAGTATCTTAGCTACAATGTCTGTTCCTCCTGTAGAGGCATTGAGATTGAAGACAATGGCAGAGCCTATGGCAGGAAAAATAATTGAGAATATAAGTTCAAGCATCATATCATCTGTGAGAGAATGCTTTAACGGATATATTTTCTGGATAGCCCATACGATTCCTGAAAGGGCAAAGCTGGAATACATTGTTTTTGAGCCAAAATCCGGCCCTAGAAAAATGAATCCTACAATAAGCAGAACTATATTTATTATAAGCATCATCGGGCCTACGTCTATGTTTTTGAAAAAACTGCTGGCTATAATTGCAAGTCCGCTAACTCCACCTGTTGCAAAATTGTTGGGTATTTTAAAAAAACAAATACCTATACCTACCAGAAGCAATCCTACATTAATTAAAATGAAATCCATAATATGTTTCTTCATCATATATCACAGCTCCTATAGCAGATTTTTAATGTACCCAATATATAATATTATTCTTCACAATATTAATCGTCAATCATTCGGGTCTTACTGTAATTTTTATGGTATTTGGTATATACTCTTGAATATAATGAGAATTTTATATGTAAAATATTTATTTGCATTATTATATGGAGGATTATACTATTATGACTGATGAAACTTATGCTCTTTTATGTGATTTCTATGAGCTTACAATGAGCAACGGATATTTTCTAAATGGTTTTGCTGACAAAGTTGCATACTTTGATGTTTATTTCAGAAAAGTACCTGATGAAGGCGGTTTTGCTATCGCTGCCGGTCTTGAACAGGTTATTGAATATATTCAGAATCTGCATTTTTCAAAAGATGATATAAAATACCTGAAAGACCTCAATATGTTTTCTGACAGTTTTTTGGAGTACCTCTCAAACTTTAGGTTCACTGGAGATATATTTGCGGTTCCTGAGGGTACCCCTGTTTTCCCAAATGAACCGATTATAACTGTTAAAGCGCCTGTCATTGAGGCTCAGCTTATTGAAACTTTTGTACTTCTTTCCATTAATCATCAATCCCTTATTGCTACCAAGGCCAACCGTATAGTCAGGGCAGCCAGAGGCAGAACAGTTCTGGAATTCGGCTCCAGAAGGGCCCAAGGGGCAGATGGTGCCGTACTTGGAGCAAGGGCTGCCTATATTGCGGGCTGCGAAGGTACCGCTTGTGCTATGACGGACAAACTCTACGGTGTACCAGCAGGGGGAACAATGGCTCATTCGTGGATTCAAATGTTTGATAGTGAATATGAGGCCTTTAAGACATATTGTGAACTGTACCCCAATAACACAACGCTTCTGGTTGACACATATAATGTGCTTAAAAGCGGAGTTCCTAATGCAATACGTGCATTTAAGGAAGTTCTTATTCCACGAGGTATTACAAAATGTGCAATACGTCTGGATAGTGGGGATATGACATATTTGTCAAAAAAAGCTAGAGAGATGCTTGATATTGCAGGACTTACTGAATGTAAAATAGTAGCCTCAAATGCTCTTGATGAATATATAATCAGTGATTTGATTTCACAGGGAGCATGTATTGATATTTTCGGGGTAGGAGAACGGCTGATAACTTCAAAAAGTGAGCCTGTATTCGGCGGTGTTTACAAGTTGTGCGCTATTGAAAATGAAAACGGTGAAATTATTCCGAAGATAAAACTTAGTGAAAATGTAACAAAGATAACCAATCCCCACTTTAAAAAAGTATACCGCCTGTTTGAAAACGAAACCGGTAAAGCTATTGCAGATCAACTTTGTGTTTATGATGAAACGATTGACCAAACAAAGGAACTGGAGCTTTTTGATCCCGATGCCACATGGAAGCGTAAGACAATTACTGATTTTACGGCAAAGGAACTTTTAGTACCCATATTTATATCCGGCAAAAAAGTGTATGACGTTCCCACAATCAGGGAAACCAGGAAATACTGCAAGGAGCAAATTGATTCTCTTTGGGACGAAGTAAAGCGTTTTGAGTTCCCTCACGAATATTATGTAGACTTATCCCGAAGGCTTTGGGATATTAAACATAAACTTATTGAAGAGAACAGATAGAAGTTTTCGACATGAATGACATAAAAGCTAATTATTTATATTTTACTTAAAGTTATTCTTAGGAAAATATACTTTAATTAATGTTATAAAAGTAAGATATTTTGAAAATAACTGTCTAAAATATCTTATTTCCTAAGTACCAAAAGTGACAAATATTTTTATACTCCTGCCTTATAATCAATCCTGCGTGCTGTAACGGGGCAATCACACAGAAGATAAAAGGCGGGGGGTCACTAGATAAATGAAAACAGAAACACTTCCATACAATAATTTAGGTGAATTCAGAGAGAAACTTCACAAAAACAGTAGTTCGAAAGCAGCAGCACTGCTTGACTATTTGAACAGGGCTAATAAATTAAATCTGATTGTAATTCCGGCAT
The DNA here is from genome assembly GCA_023412275.1 of Bacillota bacterium. GTDB lineage: Bacteria > Bacillota > Clostridia > Acetivibrionales > DSM-1351 > Ruminiclostridium. The sequence continues at coordinate 2,015 of JAEYNY010000007.1, read as the reverse complement.
CATTTCTGCTGGGCAGGGTATCTCTGATGGGCGGATTGATGCCATTTGGAATAGCTTTGTATGCTGCAACTCTTGGATTGAATTTAAGTAGGGTTTTAATTGCATTTGCAATAATTGCAGGGATGCTGACTTCGGGAGCTACAGTCCAGATATATATTGCCGCAGTGTCTATGTTGCTGTTTAACGCCATGAATATTCCCTTTAAAAAAAGCGTGGGGTCATCCCTGAGAACTGCGATAACAGCATTTGCGGGAGTGCTGATACCTGAAATGCTTATTACATGTTTTCAAGGCTTTCTTTTATATGATGTTTTAAAATCGCTTCTGAACGGATTCCTGATTTTTGCGCTTGCATTTGTTTTTAAAAATGTCCTTGACGTAATGGGTAGCACAACTAAGAGACATGTTCTTACTAACGAAGAGGTCTTAAGTATAGCTATAGCCTGTGCTCTTTCTATTGGAGGGCTGGGTACATGGGCTGTACTTGGGATCAGTCTGAGAAATATTTTATGTATTCTTATAATTTTAATATTCAGCTATAGAACCGGGGCAGCAAACGGAGCGGCCATAGGTGTAATTGTTGGAACGGTAATAAGTATTTCGTCGAATTCTTCACCACTTATGGTTTCATCATATGCTTTTTGTGGTTTACTTTCTGGAATTTTGAGAAAGATGGGGAAAGTTGGCTCATGCATGGGTGTTTTGATGGGAAATGCAGTTTTAACGTTTTATACCAACGGTTCTACGGAAGTACTTATTTATCTGTATGAAATAATTGTGGCAATTATTTTATTTATGATAATACCCAATAAAGTTACGGATATAGTGGTAAACAAATTTAATAAAGCATTGGAAACCAGAGGAGACAAAAAGGGCTACAGCATAAGAATAAAAGAGATTACTGTGGAAAAGCTGAACAAATTCTCAAAAGCCTTTGGAGAAATGGCTAAAACCTTTGATGAAATATCTGAAACCAGGTCAATTACAGAAAAGCATGATATAACTGCTATTTTTGACAGAGTTGCAGACAGGGTTTGTAAGGACTGTAGTCTTTGCAGCCATTGTTGGGAGCAGAATTTCTGCAATACTTACCAGATTCTTTTTAAAATTGTAGAAAAACTTGATTGCAAGGGCTGGATAGATCAGCAGGATATTCCACAGTATTTCCTTGACAGATGCGAGCGCATAGACGACTTTGTAAAGGCTGTAAATTATACATATGAGTTATTTAAAGTTGATATGGTTTGGCGTAGCAGAATTAGTGAAAGCAGAGGTCTGGTTTCACAACAAATGAGGAGTATGTCCACTATTATTTCCAATCTGGCTGTAGAATTGAATACCAATATTATTTTTAAAGAGGATATTGAAAGCAATATACTTTTGGAGCTTACCAAAAAAGGCTTACGCAACGTTGAAGCAGTTGTATATGAGAACAAAAACGGGAACTATGAAATTTCACTATCATATAAGGGCTGTGGAGGAAAAAGAAGCTGCATTGGCTGTGTAGAAAAGGTTGTGTCCGATGTAATAGGCTACAAGATGGTGAAGAACGGAAGTGACTGTGGCCTTAATCCAAAAACAGATATGTGCAGCATAAAACTTGTGAAGGAAGAAACCTTCAAGGTAATTACAGGTGTGGCCAGAGTTGCAAAAGATGAGAAGTATGTGTCGGGAGATAATTATACATTTCTTAACAGCGGTGACGGTAAATATATTGCTGCTTTAAGCGACGGGATGGGCACAGGTCATAAAGCATGCCTCCAAAGCAAAGCAACGGTAAATCTCATAGAACAATTTATGGAATCGGGGTTTGACAAGGACACAACGGTAAAACTGATAAATTCTATTCTTGTTCTTAAATCAAATGATGAATCCTTTGCTACTATTGATATTTCAGTTGTGGATTTATATGACGGAGAAGTGGAGTTTGTAAAGGTGGGGGCCGCTCCTACTTTCATTAAACGGGCTGACTATGTTGAGACCATAAGGGCTGCTTCTCTTCCGGCAGGAATATTG
>JAEYNY010000147.1 GCA_023412275.1 Bacillota bacterium | reverse complement strand
TTATTCCAATATTATTATGGTTATTGCGAATTATGAAATTTGAGCTTTGAAAACTGAATAAGGAGGAGGTGTTTAAGATAATAATTAACATTTTAATTGGATTGGCCTGCGGATTAATTATTGCAGTAATTGCTTCTAAAATATTTTATGATAGAGGATTTGAGGCCAGAAAAAAGCAGGCAGAAGCCCAAATAGGCAGTGCCGAGCAGGAGGCCCAAAGAATTGTTGGAGAGGCTTTTAAACAAGGCGAGAATAAGAAGAGGGAAGCACTTCTTGAGGCTAAAGAAGAAATTCATAAAAGCAGAGTAGAACTTGACAGGGATATCAAGGATAGACGAAATGAGTTTATGAGGCAGGAAAGAAGGCTCGTTCAGAAGGAAGAAACACTCGACAAGAAAGTAGAAGCACTTGAACAAAAAGATGAAGCTTTAAATAAAAAGCTGAAGGATATTGAAGTGTTGCAAGAGCAGTCCGAAGAGCTTGTTAAAAAGCAAACCGAGGAACTGGAAAGGATTGCTGGATTATCTGTAGAAGATGCCAAAGAATACTTGCTTCGTAACATTGAAAACGAAGTAAAACATGAGGCTGCGGCACTTATAAAGGAAATTGAGTCTAGCGCAAAGCAGGAAGCAGACCGCAAGGCAAAGGATATATTGGCAACCGCAATTCAGAAGTGTGCTGCCGATCATGTATCTGAAGCTACTGTTTCTGTAGTACCTTTACCTAATGATGAGATGAAGGGAAGAATTATCGGTCGTGAGGGTAGAAATATAAGGACTCTTGAGACCTTGACAGGAATTGATTTGATTATTGATGATACACCGGAGGCTGTAATACTGTCTGGATTTGATCCTATACGAAGAGAAGTTGCCAGATTAACTCTTGAGAAGCTTATTCTTGATGGAAGAATTCACCCTGCAAGAATCGAAGAAATGGTTGAAAAAGCTAAAAAAGAGGTTGACAACACTATTCGTCAGGAAGGTGACAATGCAGCATTTGAAACAGGCGTGCACGGCTTACATCCGGAACTTGTAAGACTTTTGGGTAAACTTAAGTTTAGAACAAGTTACGGACAGAATGTACTTAACCATTCCATAGAGGTATCTCATCTGGCAGGTATAATGGCTGCTGAACTTGGTGTTGATGTGCAACTGGCAAAAAGAGCAGGTTTGCTCCATGACATCGGAAAGGCTATTGACCATGAGGTGGAAGGTTCCCATGTTACTATCGGAGCTGATGTAGCTAAGAAGTACAAGGAAAGTGCTGATGTGGTAAATGCCATTCTTTCTCATCATGGTGATGTAGAGGCAACAAATGTAGTTTCAGTACTTGTACAGGCTGCGGATTCTATTTCAGCTGCAAGACCAGGTGCGAGAAGAGAAACACTGGAATCCTACATCAAGCGTCTTGAGAAGCTTGAAGAGATTGCAAACTCCTTTGAGGGAGTTGAAAAGTGTTTTGCAATTCAGGCAGGAAGAGAAATCAGAATTATGGTTAAGCCTGATGTTGTAAACGACGCAGATATAGTTCTGAAGGCAAGAGAAATAGTCAAGAAAATTGAAGATGAGCTTGAATATCCCGGACAGATTAAAGTTACTCTGCTGAGGGAAACTAGAGCTATTGAATATGCAAAATAATTAATTAAAATAAAATAAAAAAGCGTGGATTCCACGCTTTTTTATTTTTAGCATGTATCCATTAAAGTTTTACTTTTTATTGATATATGTATTATAATTGTTATAGATTACGGCATTACGTACTTAAAAATGAATGTCTGTACATAATAATAATAGCTTAATTAAATTTTGGAGGCAAAGAATTGAAGATACTTTTTATTGGTGATATTTTTGGAAACCCGGGAAGAAAGGCTGTGAAAGAATTTGTACCACAGCTAAAAAAGGAACTGGGGATAGATTTTTGTATTGCCAACGGCGAAAACGCAGCTGCGGGAAGCGGCATAACCTATTTGATCGCTCAGGAGCTATACAAGGCAGGTGTTGACTGTATTACGCTGGGAAATCACACATGGTCAAAGAAGGAAATTCTGAATTTTATAGACTCTGATGAAAATATTATTAGGCCGGCAAACTTGCCCGGAAATGTTCCCGGTAAGGGACATACCATACTGAAAGCTAATGGCAAAGAACTGGCTGTATTAAATCTTATGGGCAGGGTATACATGGATAGCATTGACTGTCCGTTTCAGGTTGCAGACAGAGAATTACAAGAAATAAAATCCAAAACTAAGGCAGTTTTTGTAGATATGCATGCCGAAGCCACATCTGAAAAGTGTGCTCTTGCCTGGTATCTTGACGGAAGAATATGCTGTCTGGCAGGAACACACACACATGTACAAACCGCAGATGAGAGAATTTTGCCATGTGGTACTGCGCTGATTTCAGACGTTGGAATGACCGGGCCTTATGATGGGGTAATTGGTGTGGACAAGGAATTAATAATTGAGAGGTTTATTACCAGAATGCCTCAAAAATTCGATGTTGCTAAGGGAAGAGTTCAGTTTTGTGCTGTTCACTTAGAAGTTGATGAAAAAACCGGAAAGTGTACTAAGATTGAGCGTATATTTAAAGTAGTAGATTCTTTTGACACAAAATAATGGGGGCATAAATGATAGTAAGCAATGATAAAATCACTTTAAAACAAAAGAATGATTTAAAATACATTCAGTTTCAAAACTTTAAAGAGTATGAGCATTTACTTACACACTGTTTTACTACAAGACTTGGAGGTGTAAGTCAAGGAGCGTTTTCTTCATTAAACCTTAGTTTTAACAGGAATGATGTAAGAGAAAATGTTTGCGAAAATTATCGGCGATTGGCAGATGCAATTGGAGTTGATTACAATAAAATGGTTCTGTCAAATCAGATACACGATAACAAAATAAGATTAGTGGGTGTTGAGGACGCCGGAAAAGGTTTGACTTTAGAAAGTGACATTATCGGTTATGATGGCCTTTCAACAAACCAGCCGGGGATTCCTTTGGTAACATTTTATGCTGATTGCGTTCCGGTACTATTTCTTGATCCGGTAAAAAAAGCTATAACAGCAGTTCACTCCGGGTGGAAAAGTACGGTAAAAAATATATCATACGAAGCATTAGTACTTATGAAAAATACGTACAACAGCAATTATGAAGATATTATTGTGGCAATCGGGCCATCCATTTGTATGAATTGTTTTGAGGTAGGCAAAGAAGTATATGACAGCTTTAAGGAAAAATTCATCTGGTGTGATAAATATACGGAATATAGGAATGGAAAGTACTACATGGGTTTGCAAAGAATCATAAAACATGTTTTGATGGAGTCAGGTGTTCCGGAGAAGAATATTCTGATTAGTGATGTTTGTACGAAATGCAATACTGACCTTTTTTTCTCCTATAGGGGTGATAAAGGAAAAACGGGTGGTTTGGCAGCTGTAATGATGCTTAAATAAAATAAATATGTATTTGATAAGATTATTTGTTGGAGAAAAACAATGACAAAATCCATAAGACTAATTTCTTTACTGATAATTACAGGGATGATGCTTTCAGCATGTACTGTTAATCTTAATAGAAAATCGGCTAATCCGGTTGAGGATATTTATGAAGGTAAATATGATGTGTTGGACAAAGGCCCTGAAAAAGGCGGGTCAGTACGTCTGTTCAGTACACCTGTAGATACGCTAAATCCAATTATTACAAATAACCAATATGTTCAGAATTTTTTGGGCTTGGTATTTGAGGGACTATATAAATTAGATGAGAAACAGCAACCTGTGCCTGTTTTAGCTCAAAGTGCAATAACTTCAGCTGACGGACTAAAACTAACAATAACTTTAAAAGATGGTATTAAATGGCATGATGGCGCTCCGCTTCAAGCAGGGGACATTGTGTTTTCAATAAACAGTATATTGGATGTAAAGAACAGCAGCGTATACGCGGCTGGTTTACAAAATATTGCATCTGTGTCAGCAGGTAATAACTCGGTTGTAATTACTTTGAAAAAACCCGATGCCTTGCTGTTATACAGCTTGACTTTTCCAATTATACCAATACATTATTATAATAAAGAGATACTAAGTGATAAAAATTCAAAGAAAAATCTTACACCTGTAGGTACTGGGCCTTATGCTTTTGTATCATATAATGCAAAAACAGGGGTAAAACTAAAAGCCAACAATGATTGGTGGAACAAAGGTGATTCTGAGGTGGAGATTCCCTATATCCAATCTGTGGAGGTTAAAATATTTCAGAACACCGGGAAAGCTACTAATGCCTTTCAGTCCAGAGATGTTGATATTGTAACGGCTGATTACAATGAGTTCAAAAAATATATTGGTAGGACTGATATTTCACTTAAACGTTACCCGGGCAAGAACTATGAATTCCTATCGCTGAATATTACAAAAGGGCCAATGGCAAATAAGAGCTTGAGAAGTGCCTTAGCTGGCTTTATTGATAAGAAAAAACTTATTGATGCAGCGGCATATGGTATAGCTGTACCGGCTGAATTACCACTTTTCCCTAACTCTTGGATAAACCAGCTGGTAAATATAGAACAGTATTCAGATATAAAAAAGGCAAAACAGCTTATGACACAAAACGGATATGTTCTCTCGCAAAATAAATATGTAAGCAAAACAAACAGTAAAGCATTTTCATTAAAATTAATTGTTAATCAGGAAAATGCATTAAGAGTAAATACTGCTAATGCTTTAGCCGCCCATTTGGCTAAGAATGGAATAACGGTAGAGGTTGAAAAGCTTACTTGGGAGAATGTGCAGAACAGAATAAAATCCGGTGCATATGACATGGCTTTACTTGGATATAAAATTTCAACAAAACCGGATTTGTCTTTTGCTTACTCTACGGAAAATATTAATACAGGCCTTAATACTGCAAAATACAGTAATCCTGCGGTTGATGGGTATCTTCAACAGATTTTAACCCAACCTGACGTTGAAAAACAGAAAGGTTTATATACTAATCTTTTAAAAACTGTTTTAGACGAAAGGCCTTACATAGGCTTGTATTTTATCAATGAGGGAGTAATGTGCAGTAAAAATATAAAAGGAGCTGTAAATCCGAATGTATGGAGCAGCTATAATGATTTTTCAAAGTGGTATGTACCGCAATAATTATATATTTTACAAAATGAATGGAGGCCAAATATGCTTTGGGCGTTGATTATTATAGTGGGATTTGCAATGGACAGACTGACAAAGATTTGGGTGTTGGATAAAATCGTAGGCAATCCCGTAACAGTAATTAAAGATTTTTTTTACTTGAGACATCTTGAAAATGAAGGCGCTGCTTTCAGTATTTTGCAGGGGAAAACGATTTTTCTTATTTTAATGGTATCCATAGTAGCTTTAGCCATGCTATACTTTCTCATAAAGCATAAGCACAAGTTCTTACGTCTTTCCTTGTCGCTTATTCTTGGGGGAGCTTTGGGAAATCTTTACGATAGGATTTTCAGCGGTGGAAGCGTAGTGGATTTTCTGGAATTCCATTTTGGGTCATACGTTTTTCCAACCTTTAATGTTGCGGATATATTAGTTGTAGTAGGAACAATTCTTCTTGCCATATATATATTGTTTCTGTACAAGGAAGAAAAGCCTGAAAATGCTAAACCAGAACAGGTTCAGGATGAAACAAAATAAAACAAACTATACATGTTCACGGAGGTTGCTTTGAAAGAATTTATTTTGGAATGTGATACAGATGGAGTAAGAATTGATTCATGGCTTGCGGTCAATCTTGAAGATTATTCGAGATCCTACATCCAGAAGCTCTGTCTGGACGGTAATATATGGGTAAACGAAGTACAGGTAAAATCTAATTATAAGGTGAAGCCGGGAGACAATATAAAAGTGAATGTTCCCGACGCCGAAATTCTTGACGTAGAGCCGGAAGATATTCCTCTTGATATAGTATATGAGGACAAGCATATTATAGTTATTAACAAGCCTAAAGGAATGGTTGTGCATCCTGCTGTCGGAAACTACACGGGAACCTTGGTTAATGCCTTAATGAAACACTGCGGGGATAGTTTGTCAGACATAAACGGTGTTATAAGACCCGGAATTGTCCATAGAATTGACAAGGATACCTCTGGGCTACTAGTAGTTGCCAAAAGTAATATAGCTCACGAAAGGCTTTCTGAGAAGCTTAAAACACATGACATAAAAAGGGAATATATTGCACTTGTTGACGGTATTATATATGAAAATAGCGGTAAGATTGATGCACCTATCGGAAGACATCCAGTTGAAAGGAAGAAGATGTCTGTTAATACTCAAAATGGTAGAAATGCTATTACACATTTCAAGGTACTGGAGAGATTTCCAAATGCCACCTATCTTGAATTAAAGCTTGAAACAGGTAGAACTCATCAGATAAGAGTGCATATGTCCTATATAAATCACCCTATTATTGGAGACATGGTCTATGGAAGAAGAAAGCAAAAGTATAAAACAAAGGGCCAGGTACTTCACGCATGGAGACTTTCGTTCCAACATCCTGTAACAGGTGAAGAGATGAAGTTTGAAACAGCGGTGCCTGAATATTTTCAAAGTATTTTAAAGCAATTGAGAGAAAATCTATAGACAAGTAGTTGTTGTTATGGTATTATTTCATTTAAAAAGAGAGTTGCCTTTAAATTAGTCCAGAGAGGCTATAAGGTGAGATATTAAAATATACTTGCATTTATGTATAATCATCAAAGTATGGTTGTATTTGTATATGTTAAGCTTCTTGCCTTAGGCAGGAAGCTTTTTTAGTATGTAGGCAAAATCGGCGAATCAATTGTATGTAAAAGTTTATATTAAAATATATGCTGTAAAAATGAGAGGAGACGACCTTATGGGACATACCGAGTTAATGGATGAAAACGCAATAGCAAGAGCTATAACAAGAATTTCCCACGAGATTATTGAAAAAAATAAGGGAGTGGAAAATCTGGTTCTGATAGGAATTCAGAGAAGAGGAGTTCCTCTTGCAGCCAGAATAGCAAATAAAATAAAAGATGTTGAAGGCAGGGAAATTCCGGTAGGAATTCTGGACATTACACTTTATCGTGACGATCTTAGCCTCTTAAATGAGCATCCTGTTATAAACGGTACAGAAATAAACTTTGATATTGCAGGAAAGAAACTGGTCCTTGTGGATGACGTAATTTATACGGGAAGAACAGTAAGGGCAGCTATAGACGCTCTAATGGACATTAACAGACCCCAGATGATTCAGCTTGCGGTACTTATTGACAGGGGCCACAGAGAACTTCCCATAAGGGCTGACTATGTAGGAAAAAACGTGCCTACATCAAGAAGTGAGATAGTACACGTTAATGTTTTTGAAATTGACGGTTTAAATAATGTTACTATAACGGGTAAGGAATAGGAGAAAAAGAAATATGAACTTGAAATCCAAAGATTTACTGGGACTGAGGGATATTTCGGCAGAAGAAATTGAGTATATTCTAAATACCGCTAAAACAATGAAATGTATTGTTACATCAAACAACAAAAAAACAGCACATCTTCAGGGAAAATCAATCATAACACTATTCTACGAAAACAGTACTAGAACAAGACTTTCATTTGAATTGGCTTCAAAGTATATGGGAGCCAGCGCCGCAAATATTTCCGCATCAAGCAGCAGCGTTCAAAAGGGCGAAACATTAATAGACACAGGGAAAACAATTGACGCAATGGGTTCGGATATAATTATAATGAGGCATCCAATGTCAGGGGCACCTCATCTTCTTGCTAAAAACGTAAAATCCTCAATAATAAATGCCGGGGACGGTATGAATGAACATCCCACACAAGCGTTACTTGACATGTTTACAATACAGGAGAAAAAGGGTACATTAAAAGGCCTGAAGGTGGCAATTATAGGAGATATACTTCACAGCAGAGTTGCCAGAAGTAATATTTGGGGGCTGACAAAAATGGGGGCTGAGGTTAATGTATCCGGGCCTGCTACGCTGATGCCACCTGAAATCGAAAAAATGGGTGTAAATGTTTTTAGTACGGTTCAGGAAGCAATGCTTGATGCTGATGTTGTCATGGGGCTGAGAATTCAGTTGGAGCGTCAGAAGAAGGGATTGTTCCCCACAATAAGAGAATACGCAAGATTTTTCGGAGTTGACGATAAAAGATTAAAGCTTGCTAAGGAGGATGCAATAGTACTTCATCCCGGCCCTGTAAACAGGGGAGTTGAGCTTTCTACCTCAGTCACTGACGGAGAACAGTCTTTCATAAACGAGCAGGTAACTAATGGAGTCGCAGTAAGAATGGCACTGCTATATCTATTAACAAGGAGGGGAACCGTAAATGAAGTTACTGATTAAAAACGGACATGTTCTGGACGTAAAAACCAGTTTAGACAGTGTTTTAGACATATTGGTAGTGGATGGAATAATCCATGATATAGGAAGCGAATTGGATGAAGCCGGTTGTGAAGTAATTGATGCTAGTGGCTTGTATGTAATTCCGGGTCTTGTAGATGCCCATTGTCACCTGAGAGACCCCGGATATGAGTATAAGGAAGATATAGAGACAGGAACGAGAAGTGCGGCTAAAGGCGGTTTTACCTCAGTTGCATGCATGCCAAATACCAACCCGGTACTGGACAATGAGGCAATGGTAAAGTATGTAATAAATAAAGCGAAAATCGATGGTATTGTAAATGTATTTCCTATCGGAGCAGTGTCAAAAGGGCTAAAGGGAGAGGAACTAAGTGAAATTGGGGAGCTCAAATTTGCAGGTGCTGTTGCACTTTCAGATGACGGTAGACCTGTGGGTAACGCCTCGTTAATGAAAAAGGCAATGCAATATGCCTCAATGTTTGATATAACAATTATTTCACACTGTGAAGACCTTGACCTTGTAGACGAAGGGCTTATGAATGAAGGCTTCCAGTCATCAATTCTTGGGTTGAAAGGTAATCCTGCTCCCGCTGAAGAAGTAATGATTGCAAGAGATTTGATACTTGCGGAATATACAAAGGCAACAATTCACATAGCACATGTAAGTACAGAGCTGGGAGTTGATTTAATAAGAAACGCTAAAAGAAGAGGTGTAAGAGTTACTGCGGAAACATGTCCGCATTATTTTACACTCACTGATAATGCTTGTGAAGGTTTTAACACAAATGCAAAGGTAAATCCTCCATTAAGGACTCAAAAGGATGTTGATGCAATAATTGAAGGTTTGAAGGACGGCACAATAGATATTATCTCAACAGACCATGCACCTCATCATATCGACGAAAAGAATGTAGAATTCAAAATTGCCGCAAATGGAATGGTTGGCTTTGAAACAGCGTTTCCTCTGGCAATTACTTATCTGGTCAAACCCGGACACCTTACCATTAAAGAACTTGTATATAAAATGAGTTTTAATCCATCACAAATGCTGGGTCTTAATAAAGGTACCATTGAAGTGGGCAAACTGGCTGATCTAATGATTTTTGATATAAATGAACAATGTAAGGTAGATATCACTAAATTTGAATCAAAAAGCAGAAATTCACCCTTTAACGGGTTTTCATTATACGGTCAGCCTCAGTATACCATTGTAGGCGGAAGCCCTGTGGTCAGAAAAAAGGTACTGTTGTAAAAATTATTATGCATGGGGTAATAATTTGTATATTGCCCGGAAATGGAGATAAAAATGTTTATTGACAGACTTATTGAGAGTATACAGGAAAAGAATAATCCGACTGTCGTAGGGTTGGATCCAAAGATTGAATATGTGCCGGCTTTTATTAAAGACAAAGCCTTTAAAGAATATGGTAAAAATTTAAAGGGAGCATCAGAAGCGATTTTGGACTTTAATAAAATGATAATTGATTCAATATACGATGAGGTTCCGGCAGTTAAACCCCAGTTGGCATATTATGAAATGTATGGAATAGATGGATTAATCGCTTTCCAGGAAACCTGCAAATATGCAAAGGGCAAGGGATTGATTGTTATTGCAGACGGAAAGAGAAATGATATTGGTACGACAGCAGAGGCTTATTCAAAGAGCTTTCTTGGTGAAACGGAAATAGATGATGGAGTAAAGCAAAAGGTTTTTGATGTAGATGCCCTTACGGTAAGTCCATATCTGGGAATTGATGGTATTAAGCCTTTTATTCAGGACTGCTTAAATTTTGACAAGGGAATATTCATACTTGTAAAGACATCCAATAAGTCCTCTGGGCAATTACAGGACCTTGTAACTGAACAGTGCAAAAGTATTTATGAAATAATGGCCGGATATGTACATGAATGGGGAAAACCACTTATAGGAAAATATGGTTATAGCAGTGTCGGAGCAGTGGTGGGAGCAACATACCCTAATCAGGCTAAATTGTTAAGGTCAATTATGAAAAATGCATATATTCTTGTTCCGGGATATGGGGCACAGGGGGGAACAGCAAGAGATTGTGCAAATTCCTTCAACAGGGATGGACTAGGTGCAATTGTGAATGCATCCAGAAGTGTAATGTGTGCATATAAATCAGAAACATGGAAGAATGAATATACCGAAGAGAAATTTGCAGAAGCTGCAAGGGCAGAAGTTCTGAGAATGAAGGAAGATTTGAACGCTGCACTTGGCAGATAAATAATAAGACACAGAGGTGAGAGTATGAAGGCTTTTTTATTACTGGAAGACGGTACGATATTTGAAGGCAACAGCTTTGGGATGGAAGGAAAGGTAGTTGGAGAGGTTGTTTTTAATACGGGGATGACAGGCTATCAAGAAGTTCTGACAGATCCGTCATACTGCGGACAAATAGTATGTATGACTTATCCCTTGATAGGCAACTATGGTGTTAATATAGATGATATTGAATCCTTAAAACCTCAGGTAAAAGGTTTTATAGTCAGGGAACTTTGCAAAACTCCAAGTAACTGGAGATCAATTGAAACCTTGAATGAATATTTGAAACGAAATGAGATAACAGGTCTTGAGGGTATTGATACAAGAGCATTAACAAGGATTTTACGTGATAATGGTACTATGAAAGGTACTATAATTACGGCGGAACAGTTGGAAAACATACAGGAAGAACTTACAAGCGTAAACAGCTATACGATTAATAACCCTGTATTACAAGTAACTACTAATGAAATAAAGCATTACAAGGGCGAAGGCTACAAAATAGCTCTTATGGATTACGGATTGAAACAAAATATTGTAAGATCACTGTTAAAAAGGGACTGCGAAGTATATATCTTCCCTGCAACAGCAACAGCTGAGGAAGTTTTAGAAATTGAGCCAGACGGAATAATGCTTTCTAACGGACCTGGAGACCCGAAGGATTGCCAGTTTCAAATAGATACAATTAAAAAACTCATAGGTAAAAAGCCAATATTCGGAATTTGCCTGGGCCATCAGCTCACAGCTTTGGCTAACGGAGCCAATACCGTAAAACTTAAATACGGGCATAGGGGTTGCAACCATCCTGTAAAAGATATAGCAAAGGATCTCACCTACATTACTTCCCAAAACCATGGGTACACAATTGTTGAGGAATCACTTGATAGAGAAACCATGACTGTAAGTCATATAAATATGAACGACGGAACTATCGAAGGAATAAAGTACAAAAATGCTCTGCTTTTCACTGTACAATTTCACCCGGAAGCATCGCCAGGGCCTGGAGATACAGCATACTTGTTCGACGAGTTCATTAAAATGATAGATTATTCAAAAAGTAGTTTATAAAAGAAGCTGGAGGATATAACACATGCCTAAACGTAATGATATACATAAAGTATTGGTTATCGGGTCCGGTCCGATAATAATCGGTCAGGCCGCAGAATTTGACTATGCCGGGACTCAGGCGTGTCAGGCTCTCAAGGAAGAGGGAATAGAAGTAGTACTGGTAAACAGTAATCCAGCTACTATAATGACTGATACGAATATAGCTGACAAGGTTTATATAGAACCTCTTAAAGCTGAAGTAGTAAAAAATATAATAAGATGTGAAAAACCTGATAGCATCTTACCCACACTGGGAGGTCAGACAGGCCTGAATCTTGCGATGGAACTTGCAGAATCAGGTTTTTTACAGGAGCAGGGAGTAAAGCTTCTGGGAACAGCTACTGAAGCAATAAAAATGGCTGAAGACAGACAGGACTTTAAGGATACAATGGAACGTATCGGCGAACCATGTATTGCAAGTAAGGTTGTTACCACGATTGAGGATGCTATAGAATTTGCCCGTGAGATTGATTATCCGGTTATTGTAAGACCTGCCTACACCCTTGGAGGTACCGGAGGAGGAATTGTATATAATGAAGAAGAACTTAAGGAAATAGGAGAAAACGGACTAAGACTCAGCCGTGTTCATCAGGTTCTAATTGAAAAATGTATATCAGGTTGGAAGGAAATCGAATATGAAGTAATGAGAGACAGCAAGGGGAATGTTATAACCGTGTGTAACATGGAAAACATTGACCCTGTGGGAGTCCATACAGGAGACAGTATAGTTGTGGCACCTTCCCAGACACTTGCAGATAAAGAATATCAAATGCTTAGAACCTCCGCACTGAAAATAATATCAGCCTTGGGAATACAGGGAGGCTGTAATGTACAATACGCCCTGCATCCAACAAGCTTTGAATATGCCGTAATAGAGGTTAACCCCAGAGTTAGCAGATCATCGGCACTTGCATCTAAGGCTACAGGATATCCAATAGCTAAAGTTGCTTCAAAGATTGCAATAGGCTATGGCCTTGATGAAATAAAAAATGCAGTAACCGGAAAGACATATGCTTGCTTTGAACCCACTCTTGACTATGTTGTTGTAAAAATACCAAAATGGCCTTTTGACAAATTTGTCAAGGCAAAGAGAACACTGGGAACGCAGATGAAGGCAACAGGAGAGGTAATGTCCATAAGCAGCTCCTTTGAGGCAGCTCTGATGAAAGCAATACGTTCACTGGAACTGGGGATATTTACACTTGAACAAGACATTTACAAAAATCTTGAAGGCAGTGAGATTTTAAAAAAGCTTCATGATATTAACGATGAAAGAATATTTGTCATAGCAGAAGCAATAAGACGTTCTATAACAGTTGAAGAAATTCATGAAATAACCAAGATAGATTATTTCTTCCTTTGCAAGATCAAAGAACTCGTATTAATGGAAGAAAATCTTAAAACCGCAAGTAAGGATCAGCTAGATAAGGATGTCCTGAAAAAAGCAAAGAAAATGGGCTTTACAGACAGAATAATCGCTAAGCTGTCCGGAATTCCCCAAAAAGAAATAACAGAACTGAGAAAGCAGAAAAATATTACTGCGGCATATAAAATGGTTGATACCTGTGCTGCGGAGTTTGAGGCTGTAACACCATATTATTACTCAACCTACGATGACCATTCTGAGGTTAAGAAATCCGATAGAGAAAAGGTTCTGGTTCTTGGTTCAGGACCAATAAGAATAGGTCAGGGAATAGAATTCGACTACTGCTCCGTCCACTCTGTATGGGCTTTGAAAGAGCTAGGGTATGAAACAATAATTGCAAACAATAACCCTGAAACCGTAAGTACTGATTTTGATACAGCCGACAGGCTTTACTTTGAACCTTTGACGCCTGAAGATGTGGCAAACATAGTTGAAGCAGAAAATCCAAAGGGTGCTATAGTACAGTTTGGCGGGCAAACTGCTATCAAACTTACCAAGGCTCTCGATGATATGGGAGTTAAGATATTTGGTACTGAAGCTAAAAATGTAGATGCGGCCGAAGATAGAGAGAAATTCGACGAAATACTTGAAAGGACTGGCATACCAAGACCTCAAGGAAAAACTATATTTACTCTTGATGAGGCGATAGCAGCCGCTAACGAACTGGGATATCCGGTACTTGTAAGACCTTCCTATGTACTTGGAGGACAAGGTATGGAAATAGCCTACAATGACAAGGATGTCAAAGAGTTTATGGAAATAATAACCAGAACCGTTCAGGAACATCCAATACTGGTTGATAAGTACATGATGGGTAAGGAAATAGAGGTTGACGCAATCTGTGATGGAGAGGAAATACTGATTCCCGGTATAATGGAACACCTTGAAAGGGCAGGTGTTCACTCAGGCGACAGTATATCTGTATACCCATCACAGACGCTTAGCGATAAGGTTAAGGAAGTTATAGTAGATTACACTGTAAAACTTGCAAAAGCCTTGAATGTAGTAGGAATGGTAAATATACAGTATGTTTTATATAACAATCAGGTTTACGTAATAGAGGTAAATCCAAGATCAAGTCGTACTGTTCCATATATCAGCAAGGTTACGGGAATTCCAATGGTAAATCTGGCAACAAAAGTCATGATGGGTAAAAAGCTTAAGGATTTCAAGTACGGAACAGGCTTATACAGAGAACCGGGGTATGTTTCAGTAAAAGTTCCTGTATTCTCATTTGAAAAACTCCATGAAGTGGACACAAGCCTTGGGCCTGAAATGAAGTCTACAGGTGAGGTACTTGGAATAGCAGATAATTTCCCAGAAGCTTTGTACAAAGGTATTATAGCATCCGGAATAAAGCTACCAAAGCCGGGGGACGGAATACTTATGACAGTTAGAGACACTGATAAGCCTGAATTGATTCATATTGCAGAGGAATTTGAAAAGTTAGGCTTTACCCTCTATGCAACAGGTAAGACTGCAAATATGCTGAATAATAACGGAATAGCAACAAATGCAGTAAGAAAGCTGGATGAAGGTTCTCCAAATATAATTGAGCTAATTCATGCAGGTAAGCTGGCAATGATAATAAATACGCCGACAAAAGGCAGAAACTCGGACAGGGATGGCTTCAAAATTAGAAGAAAAGCCGTTGAAATGTCAATACCATGTCTGACCTCACTTGATACTGCAGAGGCAATAATTAAATGTCTCAAGCTCGGAAAAACCGAAGGTGAGCTTGAAGTTCTGAATTTAAGCATATTTGACGAGTAAAAAATACCGGAGGTAAATATGGGTAAGATTCTTAAGGAACAAATTGTAAACACACAAATGCTTTGCAAGGATGTTTATAAAATGACTATCAGGTCTGAATATGTTGCTTCCAATGCAAAACCTGGCCAGTTTGTCAATGTCAGATGTGGCGGGTTGGATACAATGTTGAGACGTCCTATAAGCATTTGCGATGTAAATAAATCTCAAAATACGTTTGATATAGTTATTCAGGTAAAAGGTAGTGGTACCGAAAGGCTTTGCAGCATGTGTCAAGGTGAGGTTGACATAATGGCACCTCTAGGGAATTCCTTTATGATAGATGATAAACATAAAAATATATGTGTAGTAGGGGGAGGAATAGGGACCTTCCCTCTCCTATATCTGCTTAAATCCTCCCAATCAATTCACAAGACTGCTCTACTGGGATTCAGAACAAAGGTAGCAGTTGTACTTGAGGATAAATTCAAGGCTGCTGCAGATGCAGTGGAAATAGCTACAGATGACGGGTCATACGGTAAAAAGGCCTTTGTAACAGAACTGCTTGAGGAGACAATTACGTCACAAAAGCCTGATATTATATATACCTGCGGACCTGCTGTAATGATGCAGAAGGTTGCATTTATTGCAGGAATAAACGGAATCCCATGTCAGGTCTCTATGGAACAACGTATGGGGTGCGGTATAGGGGCATGTCTGGTTTGTGCCTGCAAGACGAAAAAAGGTGATGACTGGGGATTCAGCCACGTTTGCAAGGACGGGCCCGTATTCTGGAGTACAGAGGTTTGCTGGGACTAAAGGGGAGGTATATATATGTCAAATAAGATAGATTTAAGCACAAATATTGCAGGAGTACAGTTTGACAACCCTGTTATAATGGCATCAGGTACTTACGGGTTCGGAAAGGAATATAGTGAGTATGTTGATTTGAACCAAATCGGAGGTATTTCCGTAAAAGGACTTACCATCAAGGAAAGAAAAGGCAACAAACCACCGAGAATAGCAGAAACCCCTGGGGGTATACTTAACAGTGTAGGGTTGCAAAATCCGGGAGTTGAAATTTTTATAACAGAAGACCTACCCTTCTTAAAAAATTATAAAACTAAAATAATTGCAAACATTGCCGGAAACACTATAGAAGAGTATTGTGAAATGGCAGAAATATTAGGCGATTCAGATGTGGATGCCATAGAAATGAATGTGTCCTGTCCAAACGTTAAGGCCGGATGTCTGGCCTTTGGGACTACGCCTAAAGGAATAGAAGAAATTACATCTGCGGTTAAAAAATACTGCAAGCAGCCATTGATAGTAAAATTGACCCCAAATGTATCTGATATCAAGTCAATAGCAATGGCTGCCGAGGGGGCAGGTGCGGACTGTATATCACTTATAAACACAATATTGGGACTTGCAATTGATATTAATAAAAAGAAGCCAATTTTAGCTAACAATTTCGGAGGACTCTCAGGCCCTGCGGTAAAGCCTATTGCATTACGGATGGTATATGAAGCTGCGCACTCGGTTAAAATACCTGTAATAGGAATGGGTGGCATAGCTTCTTGGGAGGATGCCATAGAATTTATGCTAGCGGGCGCATCAGCAATAATGGTGGGGACTGCAAACTTTGTGAATCCTACAATTCCAATAGATATTGTTAACGGAATTGAAAAGTATCTTGAGCACCATGGACATACAAACCTAAATGAAATTATCGGAAAATTAGAGCTGAATGTCTGATTAATTTGATATAATTATTACTGTTGCAATATATTTATAGTATTGGAGGTACTCATGAAAACGAGGCTTATATTTGTAAGACATGCTGAAGCAGAAGGAAATTTCAACAGAGTATTTCACGGGTGGTATGACAGCAGGATTACGGAAAAGGGACACAAACAGGCGAAGGCTGTAGCAGAAAGACTTGCTGATTTGCCTGTTGACATTATATATTCAAGCAGCTTGACAAGAACCCTGCAGACAGCACAGTATATAGCTGATATCAAAAAGCTTCCTATTATCCGCACAGACAAAATGAAGGAAATTAACGGCGGAGATTGGGAAAATGTTGCATGGGAAGTTCTCCCTAATTTATATCCCAATGAAAACTATACATGGGAAAATGAACCTCATATGCATCAAATGCCAAACGGCGAAAATATGGAGGAATTTTATAACCGTCTTTTAAAAGAAGTTATGGATATAATCGGACAAAACAAAGGAAGAAATGTATGTATAGTTACACATGGCACAGCCATCAGGGCAATGCTCTGCAGGTTTTATGGTAAGTCTCTTAAGTATATGAAAAATGTATATTGGCATGACAATACATCAGTAACAATTGTTGATTACAATGATGAAAATGATGAATTTCAGGTTGTACTCGAAGGTGATATTGTGCATTTAGGTGCGGAGTTGAGTACTATTCAGAACCAGGAGTGGTGGCAAAGCTATATGGAATCAAGGCAAAAAAATAATAAAGGTTTGTAGGAGGTTAACAATGGAAGTAAATAATCTAATCAACTGGCTGTTTAAAACCAACGCAGTCAGGATATGTCCTGAAAACAAGCCATTTTGGTATACGTCATCCAAGATAGGCCCTTACTACATAAATACACATTTTCTTTATGGCAGTGAAGAAAAGGCAAATAGTCTATTAAAAGTAATTGATGTATGTAAAGAAAATAAAATGGACTGCTCAGAGATAATACTTGAACTTGCCCATAAGAATTTTGAAACTGATGAGATATACAGAGGCCTTATAACCACAATGTGTGAGTATATAAAGAGTAATATTGACATAAAAGATATAGGTTATATATCAGGAGGAGAAAGAAGAGACTGGTTCTTTTCACTTATAATAGCAGATATACTCAAAATACCCCACATAACAATATTCAAGGATTTGACGGCTGTATTGTATAAAGATGGAGTATCTTCAGAGGTAGCTGACCTTGGAGGGGCAAATGTACTTCATATTGCAGATATTATTACAGAGGCTTCCAGCTACGTACGTGCATGGATTCCGGCTGTTAATAAATTAAAAGGTAATTTGAAATACAGTCTTGTGGTAATAGACAGATTACAGGGCGGTACTGAAAAGTTAAAGGATGCAAGTGTTGAATCACATGCACTTATGAATGTTGATAAAGGGCTTTTTGATGGTGCACTTTCAGGTGGACATATTTCATCAGAACAATACGGATTACTGATGAAGTATCTTGATAATCCAACAGGTACAATGAAAGAGTTCTTAATAAACAATCCGGAATTTCTGGAAAATTCTCTTAATGCAGACCCAAAGACTGCTGAAAGAGCACGTATTTGCATAGAAGAGGATATTTATGGTCTGAAATAAATAATTACTGAATACATATACCTTTGAAAGAATATAGGAATTCAATTAATAACTCGAGAGGGTTGGAGTGATTTAATGAAAAGGTTTGTATTTATAGCATCCATAGTACTGGCAGTTGGTTGTATAGCTTTATTATCATACAGCCACCTTGCCTTTCAGGATGCTTTTTTCTTTCTAAGAGGTGAAGTAAAAATTGATAGATTAATCTGCCATGGGGATATGGATGGAGATGGAATCCCCGATAATGAGGATATAGTACAGGGTGCCAGAATGGAGATATCCAACAGAACAAAGTACCAAAGTACTTACTATGAAGGTGGATATCCACCAAAATCAGAAGGAGTATGTACTGATGTTGTGTGGAGAGCGCTCAAAAACGCAGGATACGATCTGAAGGCACATATGGATGTTGATATTTCAAAGAATACAATAGATTACAAAAACGGTGTAATTATACCTGATCCTAATATAGATTTCAGACGTGTAAAGAATCAGTATATATTTTTCAAAAAATTTGCTACGAATCTCACAACAGAGGTAAAACCCTTTGACAGGAAAAACTTGTATGAGTGGCAACCCGGTGATATAGTAATATTGAAAAACAGTGACCATGTTGCAGTTATATCAGATAAACGCAGAAGAGATGGAGTCCCGGGTATAATACACAACTCCAGCACTTTTCCCATGGAAGAAAACTTGCTTTTAAAATGGAGCAAAAATGGTCGCATAATAGGACATTTCAGGTTCCCACAAAATGATTTGGAATAAAAAAGGAAGAAGGGATTTGGTGTGGCAATTCAAAAGACAAACGTAATGAGAATTTTGGATACTGCTAAAATCAATTACAATGTGTATACATATGACAGTAAGGGTGGAGCAATTGACGGTGTTTCAGTAGCCGAAAAGATTGGACAGCCTGTTGAAAGAGTTTATAAGACACTTGTAACCAGAGGAAACAGTAAAAACTATTTTGTATTTGTGATTCCCGTAAGCAAGGAACTAAACCTAAAAGCTGCTGCAAAAGCGGTGGGGGAGAAGTCGGTAGAGATGATAAGAGTTGATGAGATCAATAAAGTTACCGGCTATATCAGGGGTGGCTGTTCACCAATAGGAATGAAAAAGGACTATAAAACAGTAATTGACAACACTTGTAAAAACCTGGATACATTT
Source organism: Bacillota bacterium (assembly GCA_023412275.1). Classification (GTDB taxonomy): domain Bacteria; phylum Bacillota; class Clostridia; order Acetivibrionales; family DSM-1351; genus Ruminiclostridium. The sequence continues at coordinate 4,306 of JAEYNY010000147.1, read as the reverse complement.
ATTTTCAGCGGTGGGAAAATTGGTTTTCAGGTTGAGGTAAGCCCTAAAGAATTAATTGAATTTATCAAAGCAGATGTAGAGAGCATAACTGAATAAAAGGAGATTACCATTATGGACTCAAATGCAGTAATAGCAGTTGCAGTAGTACTTATATCAATCTACCTCACTACTCAGGAAGTACTTAAATACCGATTAAAAAAGGAACAAATTAAAGCTGATGCAATGGTTCGTGCTGAAGAAATAAAAGCTAAAAATCAATTGGAAATTGAAAAGCTTATTCATTTGGATAGTAGTGAAAAAGTGATAAATATTTCTAATTCTGAAGATGCCATAAATAATGACGAAAATCTTAATAGCCACAGAAGCCGTATAAATGACAGATTCTAGCTTTATACGACTTTGAAATGTAATTTTTTTGTTTACAATTTAATACAAATATTGTAATATATACCTATAATAATTTATTAGGAGGGGTATATATGAAAAAACATCTTGTTATTCTATTAGTTATGTGTATGCTCTTTACCAGTTGTTTTTCTATGCTGGTAATCCAAGCAGAGGGGTTGGAGGATCTTCCTGCACCTCAGGACCGTTATTTGTGGTCAATAGCGGCAAATGACAACGGATTGTTTGCAGCAGTTGGAGATTACGGTATCATTAGGTTGACTGAAAACGGAATGGATTGGAAGGATATTCAGCTTCCTACGGATGCTCAGTTGAATTCCGTTGCCAGCAGAGGAACTCAGTTTGTAGCAGTAGGTGATTTTGGTGCAATTTATACTTCAGAAGAAGGTTTTGATTGGAAAGAGGTAATGCCTCCAAAATTTGATTACAATCTTACTTCTGTGGTGTCCAACGAAAAAGTTTTCGTTGCTACAGGAAGTAACGGAGCGATTCTTTATTCAGAAGACGGATATAACTGGGTGAAGGTTGAAAGTACATACACATCTTATAAGGAGACTATCCCCAATATAACAAGTCTTGTTTGGAACGGAAGTGTATTTTATGCTTTGACTGATGTTGGGACAAGCCTCATATCAGAAAATGGTATTGATTGGAAAGAGCAAGAAATCTATACGGCAGTTGAGTCAAAATATGGTTTTTCATTAAATAATGTAGCTTGGGGTAACGATAAGTTCGTGGCCACAGGTGAAAAGGGTACAATCGAAGTATCTTATGACGGCGTTTACTGGAAACCGGTTTTCCAAGACGAAAAAGCATCCTTTAGAAATGTAGTTTGGAGCGAGTCCGAAAATGGCTTCTTTGCTACCGGAACTCGTGGACTCATCAGTTTTTCAAAGGATGGTTTTGCATGGGATAGAATATCAAAGGAAGATTTGTCGCATTATGCAATAGAGGATATAGCGACATTCAAAGATATAAACATTGGTATAGGCGGAGCCGGATTACTACTAAGAATCAAGTATCTGGATCACACCGTCGAAGTTGTAAATGCAGGAGCAAATGACGGTTATCAGCTTTATGATGTCGCCACTGACGGCAAAATCCTGGTAGCTGTGGGTACTGACGGAAGAGTAAGAAGATCAACTGATGGTGGTTTAACATGGTCATATTTTAACCTTACTACAATTGATGATTTAGTTGATATCGATTACGGTGGAGGAGCTTTTGTAGCAGTCGGCCCTGATGGTACTATTATCAGGTCTACTGATGGAGGGCAAAACTGGTATGCACCTATAATAGGCCTTGGTAATAATATAGAAGGTGTTAATTATTCACATGGAAAATTTATTGCTGTAGGAAGTGATGGGCTTATCCTTACATCCGATAATGCAGGTGCTACATGGAACGACAATGTTGTTACACCCCCGGTTAAATTGAACAAGGGTGAATATAACGGAAGAAATTATGTTGTAGTAGGAAACAGCGGTAAAATATTTACTTCTACTGATGGAGTGAATTGGACTGAACAATACTCAGGAACTACTAAAAACCTGACAAGTGTTGTTTGGGACGGAAGTAAATATATTGCTGTAGGAAATAACGGCACAATACTTACCTCACCTGACGGAATAACGTGGTCAACTTCAGCTTCAGGCTTCCAGACTAATTTTACTGATATTACTATTGTTGGTGAAAATACATGGATCAACGGTTATAGAATTATTGCAACAGGTACTTCCGGCAAGACTTATGGTTCAAATGATGGCATACGCTGGTTCCCTGTGGCTTCACAGGTTTCTACCAATCTGAATGGAACAGTATGGTGTAACGGTAAATATGTTTCAGTAGGATGCCATGAATGTATTACAATATCTGCTGATGGGAAAATTTGGACTCAGGTTCTTGGGCATTATTAAAAATTAGTTGAGTAATTATGAAGGCCGGCGGCGTAAGCTGTCGGCCTTATATAATATATTTTATTATGCCTTCTCCAAAAAGAGAGGCTATTTCTTTTGTGAAAAAATCTTTAACTTCTGTAATTGATTCCTTTGGATATACATATTTACCATAACCAAACTGACCGAATTTAAATTTTCGGTTTTCGTTTATCATATCCAGAGTTGTATCAGGGAATATCTCCAATATTTTATTTTTGGCTCTTTCGGTATACCTGTGTGTTATAATCTCAAAGCTTGCATTTTTTGCAGTATCGTCATCAAGAGTATTTCTAAGTTTAAACAATAGATTTTTATAATCTTCTTTCCATCCTTCATAGAGGAACACCGGTGCGATTAAAAATCCTACTGGATATCCTGCTTTTGATACCTTTCCGATTGCTTCTATACGTTTATAAGCAGAAGCAGTTTTATGTTCGTAGGTACTGATGATTTTTTGTGTATTAATACTAAAACGTATTTCTGTATGCTTGTTGTGTTCAAGTTCAAGAAGGTTATCTATATCGGTAAACTTGGTTACAAACCTGAAACGGGCATTTTTTTGGTTTGCAAAAAAGTTGATAGATGCTTTTAAAGCACCCGTATAGGGTTCAACAGGAATAGGGTCAGAGGTAGCAGCTCCTTCAAATATAGTGTTTTCAGTGAGCCTTTCCTGTATATATTTTTCTGCGCGGTTTAAAATCTCGTCAATGTTTACATAAACTCTAATAAAAGGCTTATCACCTAATTGCGTATTGAGATAGCAGTATTCACATTGACCCACACAGCCGCTTACAAGAGGAAGCTGATAATGTGCAGAAGGCTTACAGCTCTGGAAGGTCAGACTTTTTTTCACTCCTATTACAAGGGTCTGCTTACCGTGTTTGTAAAGTGAGCCCGCATCCTCTCCCGGAATACATGACTTTACTCTGTTTAATGCACATTGATTTATCTCAATACCGGAAGAACTGAATTGGTCATATAGCCTTCTTCCAAGTTCATAATCCAGAGCTCCTGTTTCAAAAATTACTCTTTGGGGTTTAAACATAAAAAATCCTCACACATTTGTTTTTATTATTGTGTGAGGATGACTTTTTTATTATTCAATTTTTTAAATACTATTTCCACCCATCACTGTAATCTTCATTCTCAGTGGTTTCCGTAATATCGCGACCGGAAGTATCTGCTTCAGGAAGCTTAATTCTTTCAGAGTACAGGTAGCCACAAACAAGGGATGTCAGAGGCATTGTAAAAAGAATACCTATACTGCCTACCAATGCCTGCAATATTTCAACAACTATCATTTCCTTGTTAAGAAGCTCTAAAAGTGAACTGTTATATGAAACCAGAAGCAAAACAACGGACAAGGAGCTGCCGATATAAGCAAGTATAAGTGTGTTTGCCATTGTTCCCATTATATCTTTTCCAATGGCTATTCCCGACTTTACCAGCATACTGAAAGGTGTATACTCCAGCTTTTCCTGCATTTCAGCAAGTGAAGCTGCAATCGACATGGACACGTCCATTATGGCACCGATTGCTCCGATAAGTATGGCAGCGAATATTATTGCTTTTAAATCTATGGGATGCTTAGTATTAATACGCAACAGGTAGAGTGATTCCTCACTGACAAACCCCGTTAGCTTTAAAAGCTTATCCATAAAGGTAATTAAAACGCCGGATACAAGTACACCTACCATACAGCCAATACCTGCTGCAAGACTTTTCTTGCTGGCACCGTATACGATAAGTAAAGTCATGCAGATTATAAACAGACAGGTTATTATTGACCATATATATATATTGAAACCCTGTAATACTGCAGGGACAAATACTGCAAATATGGCTGCAAACGTAAATATAAGTGACAATATTGTATTGAAGCCTTTTGATCTTCCAAATATCAGAAGCAGAATGAAAAAGACAATTCCCAGCACCAAAAGTGCATTAGTTCTGTGGTACTCCGC
>JAEYNY010000104.1 GCA_023412275.1 Bacillota bacterium | reverse complement strand
TTCTTGAAGCTTTAATGCAATTACAACTAATGAATATGAATCATTACATTGTCCTGCATCAAGGACTCTTGGAATTCCACCAATATCTCCAAGATTCAATTTATTATATTTATATTTTGCACAACCTGCAGTTAATATAACTGTATCATTTGGAAGCTTTTCTGCAAATTCAGTATAGTAGTTTCTTGATTTAGCTCTGCCATCGCACCCAGCCATTACAAAGAATCTCTTTATAGCCCCCGTCTTAACAGCATCTACTACCTTATCAGCCAAAGCTAATACTTGGTTGTGAGCAAAGCCTCCTATGATTTCTCCCTTTTCTATTTCAGTTGGCGCCTTACACTTTTTAGCCATAGCAATTAATTCTGAGAAATCCTTATTTCCATTTTCATCTGCAACAATGTGTTTGCAGCCTGGTACACCAGTCGCTCCTGTTGTAAATAATCTATTCTTATATGAATCCTTCGGAGGAACTATACAATTTGTAGTCATTAGAACTACTCCGTTGAATTTTTCAAATTCTTCTCCCTGCTTCCACCATGCATTACCGTAGTTTCCTGCAAAGTGTGAATATTTCTTAAAAGCGGGATAATATTGTCCTGCCAGCATTTCACTGTGGGTATAAACATCTACTCCTGTTCCTTCTGTTTGCTCTAATAACATTTGAAGGTCTCTTAAATCATGTCCGGAAATTAATATTCCGGGGTTATTTCTAACTCCAATATCAACTCTTGTAATCTCAGGATTTCCATAAGTTTCTGTGTTTGCTTTATCAAGTAATGCCATTGCAGAAACTCCATATTTTCCTGCTTCTAATGCAAGAGCAACTAAATCCTCTGCAGATAATGAATTATCTAATGTTTCAGCTAAAGCTTTTGCCATAAATCCATGAACCTCTATATCATTGTATCCTAAGTTCATAGCGTGCTTCATATATGCTGATAAACCTTTCAAACCGTATATTATAAGCTCTCTTAAGCTTCGTACATCCTCATTTTCAGTGGCCAATACCCCTACTTTTTCCGCTTTTGCATCAAATTCACTTGTATTATTAGGTGACCATACTGCTGCATCTGGAATAACTATTTCATTTGATGCCATTCCAAATAATTTCTTAAAGAAATTGCTTATACCTTTAGCTTCTCCTACTTGCCCGCCAGCTTTTGCAACCTTAGCTTTTAAATCTTCTCTTAAATTCAAAGTTTCCTTAACTCTTTCAATAAGTGCTTCCCTGTCAAAGTTAGCATTTGTAATTGTTGAGAATAAGCTTTCAGTAATATATTTGTCTACATTACTATCAACTACACCAACTTTTCTTCCTTCATTGCTTACTACTGCTAAGCCTTTAGTTACAAAAACTAATAAGTCCTGAGCTTTTGCTACATCTGCAGTTTTACCGCATACACCATTTACAGTACACCCCTTACCACCTGCAGCTTCTTGACATTGATAACAAAACATGTTTGACATAACATCCTCCTTATAAAAAACGTTTATTTATTCGTAAATAATATTAATAATTTTATTATTACTGCTTGGCGTTTCTCATGTGTTAATTATATTAGTTTATAAAGAACAATTCGGTATCTCAGGATACAAAAAGTTGATCTTTTAAAAGAAATATATTTTTCAACAAAAAGATAAGGAGGGTGATGGTGATAATTGATTTACATTTGTGAAAAGTCAAAGTTCAGTTTACTATTTCGTAACCCTGACAGATAAGTTGCAGTAAGCTTACTGCAGATATTGCAAAACTGCTTTTCTTTTACCTTACATATAACTATTCGTTAGGGCATTCACCCACTCTAGCTACACTAATAACTTCTAAATAATCTTGAATCATTTCTCTGGTAACATTCATTTGTAATAGATATAAATCTGCAAATGTTTTCTTAAATTGTATAAGCATTTCTCTATCTTCCGCTTCTAACGGTACAGGTGTATATTCTACCAGAAATACAGTTCTTGCAACGTCATATAAATAAACCCCATTGCACACATTCATAAAATCTATAACCATTGCCTTTCCACCTGATAACAATATATTACCAGGGTGGAAATCTCCGTGACATAGGGTATTCCCATCCTGTAGCTTATCTAACGATTGAATTATTTCTAATTGCTTCTCTGGATTACCAGGCAGAGCTTTTAAAATATTACAGCGTAGAAAGTCCTTGTATTTTGGTACATCACTAACTTTATTCTTACAAATCTCCTTATGTAAATTTGACATATATACTGCACCCCCCTGCAAGTCCCCTGTTCTCATAACCCATTCCAACAGTGACTCGCCCTGTATCTTGTCATATATAATACCCAATTGCTTTTGATATTCAATTATCTCATATGCATTCGGTTTTGGAAAACCCATGCTGCTTATTACCTTGGCATTATTGAACTCTTTCTCTACCGCCTCTTTTGGGTAACCGTGGTGGAAAAGCTTGAGTACCTTACCGTCTTCCAAGTCATAGATAGTTGCTGTATTACCAATTCCAATTACTTCTCCGCACTTCATCTGTTCTCATCCACCTCTTTTAATAATATGATATAAATACTTTTTACTATATTGCTTCCCTAATTACTTTAGCCGATGCTTCCTCTACTAAATGCGTTTTTTGCCATTTGTAGCCCTCCTGTAATATAATCTGTTACATTTCAAGCTACCATAGGCCTATGATGTAAAACAACACTTAGGTTTTAAAACAGTAAAAAAGAAGCCTAACTGTTAACCCTCTGACAAGTTACAATCAAGCTTCTTTTAATAATTTGGAGGCGCCACCCAGATTTGAACTGGGGAATAAAGGTTTTGCAGACCTCTGCCTTACCACTTGGCTATGGCGCCATCAATATTGAGGCAGACCACGTTAGCAATCTGCCTCATTTGTTTGGAGCGGGTTAAGAGATTCGAACTCTCGACTTTCACCTTGGCAAGGTGACACTCTACCGCTGAGTTAAACCCGCATGTTAAATTGAAAAGCCTTTTCACTTATCAATTTAATTTGGTGCCCAGAGCCGGAATCGAACCAGCGACACGGGGATTTTCAGTCCCCTGCTCTACCGACTGAGCTATCTGGGCAAATTGGCGACCCGGAACGGGCTCGAACCGTCG
>JAEYNY010000018.1 GCA_023412275.1 Bacillota bacterium | reverse complement strand
TGTAGTGAGCATTTCTACTCTGCTGCTTTTTGCAGTGGCAGGCGGCTTCATAGCACTTATGATTAACTCTCCTGAAGGAAAACTGGTTTTCCAGATGGATGAGCATGTACTCGAGATTGTCGGTGGGTTGATTAAAGGACTTGACTTCTTACTCTTCTGCTACATCGGGTATATAGGTATAAAGCACAAAAAAGCAATAGTTCTTGTATTAACAGTATTACAATCTATTCCTTGGGCTTTATTTGAAGTATTTGGAGTGTTCGGAAAGGTTCACGAGCCCGAACAGGCATTTGTAATTGACCATTTGTCATTAATAATGATAATGCTTGTTTCAATTATCGGCCCTATTGTTACATTTTTCGCACTTGGCTACATGAAGGAGCATGAACATCACTTGCACCTGAAAGTATCAAGGCAACCAAGATTCTTTATGATACTTTTCATATTCCTTGGTGCAATGAACGCATTGGTTATGACAGATAATCTATCCTGGATGTATTTCTTCTGGGAAGTTACAACACTTTGCTCATTCCTGCTCATATCACATGACGGGACTGAAATAGCCATTAAAAACGGTTTGAGAGCATTGTGGCTTAACTCAGTGGGCGGTGTAGCTTTTATCATCGCTATATTAATAGTAAATACAAGCCTGGATACACTTTCAATACAGGCTATATCAAATTCAGGAATGCAGGGCACTTTCGCAGGAATGATGCCTATAGCACTTGGTCTCCTGTGTATTGCAGGTTTTACTAAGTCGGCGCAGTTCCCATTCCAGAGCTGGTTGTTGGGAGCCATGGTTGCACCAACACCTGTATCAGCATTACTACACTCAAGTACAATGGTTAAAGCAGGCGTATATCTGGTTGTAAGAATCGCTCCTGCTTTCTCAGGTACAATACTGGGACAACTGGTTGCTGTTGCAGGAGGATTTACTTTTGTAGCCGCTTCAGCCATAGCAATAAGCCAGAGTAATGCAAAGAAGGTTCTTGCTTATTCAACAATAGCAAACCTTGGATTGATAATATGCTGTGCAGGAATCGGTACAAGAATTTCTCTCGCTGCTGCTGTTCTGCTTATGATTTTCCATGCTGTATCAAAAGGATTGCTTTTCCTTTGCGTGGGTACTATCGAGCTTGGTATTGGCAGCCGTGATATCGAGGATATGCAGGGCTTATTCAAAAAGATGCCGTTTACTACAGTTATTACAGTAATCGGTCAGATTTCAATGCTTTTACCGCCTTTCGGTGTTTTGATAACAAAGTGGATGGCAATAGAGACAGCTGTACACAACCCGTTGGTATTGTTATTTATAATACTTGGAAGTGCGCTTACAGTTGTATTCTGGTCCAAGTGGATTGGAATGATTCTTACAATGTCATACAAACCTAAGTATCATATGGAAAAGCTTGCTTTTTCAATCAAAGCTGCTTTGTCCGTGTTAATTGCTTTGGTAATGGCAGCAAGTATAGGAATCGCTCCTTTGTATAACCAGTTTGTAAAGCCTCAGATAATGGCATTTAATATTGCCGACAAAGGGATGCTTTCCGGAACCGGTATGGGAGTATGGTTGGAAAAGGTTAATCAGGCTGTATATGGAGGGTTTGCTTCCATAATATTCTTTGGTGTGATTTTGATATTGATGGTTGCAATACCTATCATTGCAAACAGAATCAAACCTGCAAGATTAAAGCCACCATATCTTTGCGGAAGTAATGTAGATGAAGATTTAAGAGGGTTAGAGTTTATCAGCCCCGGTGACAAAGTTGAGAAGGTAGTCGTTAGAAACTATTATATGGAGTCTGTTTTTGGTGAAAACAAGCTGACTTTCTGGCTCAACCTTGCTGCAGGTGCAATTATAATAATTTTGTTAGGGGTGGTGATCGGATTATGAGCATAAACAATATTTTGACTGCTGTTATTGCCATAATAGCTGCTCCGATATTGGGTGGATTACTTTTTGGTATTGACAGAAAGATTACTGCAAGAATGCAGAATAGATTTGGGCCTCCACTGCTTCAGCCTTTCTATGATTTCTTTAAACTGATTGGTAAGCAGGGAATTGCCGTTAACCAGACTCAGATGGTTTATGTTTTAGGACATTTGTTCTTTGCAATAGGTGCGCTGGTTATGTTGGTTTTAAAACAGGATTTGCTTATGCTTATGTTTATTCTGGCATTTTCAGGCATATCACTGATTATGGGTGCAATGAGTGTTCGTTCCCCATACAGTAAGATTGGTGCTCAGAGAGAAATTATGCAGATGATGGCATATGAACCTGTTCTGCTGTTGATGGTTGTTGGGGTATACAAGGTAACAGGAAGCTTTATGATTTCTGATATATTCAACCACGACAAACCACTGTTGTACAGTTTGCCTCTTTTATTCCTGGCATTCATTTATGTTTTGACAATAAAGCTGAGAAAGTCACCTTTTGACTTTGCAACTTCTCACCATGGTCATCAGGAATTGATAAAGGGTGTAACTACAGAGTTCTCAGGTACTCAGTTGGCATTGCTGGAATTAACAGACTGGATTGATTTGGTACTGCTCATGGGATTAATTTCATTGTTTTTTGCAAAACCTTTATGGGTAGGTATATTAATAGCATTAGTATGTTATTTCTTCGAAATAGTTCTTGATAATATCAGTGCCAGAGTTACTTGGCAGTGGATGGTTAAAATTACTTGGGTTGCAGGTGTCGGTGCGGCTCTGGTAAATATTGTATGGATGTATCTGATTCCTTAATAGGAACTACTAAATATATTGGAGGTTGCTTGCTGACAAAAGATATTTGCAAGCAGCCTATCCTGTAAGAAAGGTGAATTGTATGGGTATAATAAGCAAATCAAGGAAGAAATCACCCTGGATAATGCATTACGACTGTACAAGCTGCAACGGATGTGATATTGAGACTCTCGCATGTCTCACTCCACTGTATGATGCAGAGCGTTTGGGTATTATTAATGTTGGTAACCCAAAACATGCTGATATATTGCTTGTAACCGGTTCTGTAAATAAGAGAAACGAAATTGTATTAAAGAATATATACAATCAAATGCCTGATCCTAAGTGTGTTGTTGCTATTGGAGCTTGCGCATGTACAGGAGGTATTTTTAAGGAATGTTACAATGTACTGGGTGGAGTTGAAAATGTAATTCCAGTTGATGTATTCGTTCCGGGCTGCTGTGCAAGACCTGAAGCCATTATAGACGGTATAGTTCAGGCTATAGGTAAACTTGACGAAAAGGCTGATGCAATGAAGAAGGTAGCTAAATAAGGGCTGTCAAGGCTCATGGAGGTAAGAATAGAATGATTGAAAATTTGGTGGAAATTACAAGTGATCAGCTACTTGCAGAAGTTCAGAAGTGCAAGTATGATGGATACAGATTCGTTACTACAACTAGTATAGATAACGGTGATGACACTATTGATATTGTATATCATTTTGATATCGACTATAAAATGAAGAACTTAAAGATAACTGTTAAGAAGGATGAAGAAGTTCCAAGTATTTCTAAAGTTTATATCAGCGCTTTATTGGTTGAAAATGAAATAAAAGAACTGTTTGGAGTTAATATCACCGGAATCGTAGTAGATTACGGCGGACACATGCTTCTCTCAGAGGAAGAACTTGGTTCACCAATGTTAAGACAGCAAATAACTATTGAAAAAAGAGGGGGTAATTCATAATGAGTTCAACTATAGTTCCTTTTGGGCCACAGCATCCTGTGCTTCCGGAACCCCTTCACATCAAGTTAGTTATGGAAGATGAAAATATTGTTGATGCAATACCTGCTATTGGATATGTTCACAGAGGCCTTGAAAAGCTAACTGAAACAAAAGAGTTTACTCAAAACACATTTGTTGTTGAAAGAGTTTGCGGTATATGCAGTGTAATGCATGCAATGGCTTACTGTCAGGGTATCGAGGAATTGATGAATATTGAGATTTCCGACAGGGCAAAGTTCTTGAGAGTTATCTGGGCAGAGCTTCACAGAATGCACAGCCACTTGCTTTGGTTGGGACTTCTGGCAGATGCTTTTGGTTTCGAGAGTCTTTTCATGCAGACTTGGAGAGATAGAGAAAAGGTAATGGATATAATGGAAGAAACAGCCGGAAGCAGGGTTGTTATTTCATGTAATACAATCGGGGGAACAAGAAGAGACCTGACTAAAGAACAAATGGCTAAGATTATCGCAACTGTTGACGATATTAAGCATGATTTGGAACAGGTTGAAGCAGTATTCCTCAACAATTATACAGTTAAGCACAGATTGGTTGGAGTGGGTGTCCTCACGAAAGCTGATGCAATCGAATATTGTACAGTAGGACCGATGGCAAGAGCAAGCGGTATTGTTACGGATATGAGAACCACCGGATATTCTGCATACGGACAATTGGATTTTGAGCCTATCACTCACAATGACGGTGACTGCTATGCTAGAACTTATGTAAGACTCAAAGAGGTTTATCAGTCTATTGACCTTATAAAACAGGCAATAGCAAAGATACCTGAAGGCGAACACGTTGTTCCTTTTAAGGGATTCCCGCCAAAGGGTGATGTAATTTCAAGAGTTGAGCAGCCAAGAGGTGAAGTCCTCTATTATTTAAGAGGAAATGGTACAAAGAATTTGGATAGATTGAGACTTAGAACTCCTACATTTGCAAATATTCCGTCACTTCTGAAGATGTTGCCGGGAAGTCAGCTTGCAGATGTTCCTATGCTTATTCTGACCATTGACCCATGCATATCCTGTACCGAGAGATAATAGAAATGTATTTGGTAGATAGGAGGTCATAAGAGATGTTTAAGATGATGGAAAATGTATTTAAGAATCTTGCTTCAAAGCCTGCAACCAGAATGTATCCTATTGAAAAAAGAGAACCATTCAAGGATTCCAGAGGTCAGATTGAAGGTATTGAAATAGATAAATGTATTTTCTGCGGAATTTGCCAGAGAAAATGTCCGGCTAATGCCATAGTGGTAAACAAAGCCGAGAAGTCCTGGGAAATTAACCAGTTTAAGTGCGTAATATGTAATGCATGTGTTGAAGCTTGTCCAAAGAAATGTATTGTAGCAAGCGCAGAGCATAAAACTGCACAAACGAAAAAAGAAAATTACAAAGCCGTTCAGCCTCCAAAGGAAGCTGAAAGCGACAACAGCAAGGTTACAGCTTAGGTATAATAATAAGTGAATTTATATATACTACTTAAAATTCAGAGGAAGATAAGGCTTTCTCTGAATTTTAGTGTTTGTGGATATAATATTATGTGATAAAACTTATATATTGAGTCACGGAGGTTATGGACGTGCATGAATACGCGGTAACCCAGTCGATGCTAAAGCTTGTTTTGGATGAAGCCAAGCGGGTTGAGGCATCAAAAATACTGGAAATTCGGCTTGTAATAGGAGATTTGTCAACTATAGTTGATGACTCGGTACAAATGTACTTTGATATTATGAGCGAAGGCACCATTGCCCATGGAGCAAAACTTGTTTTTAGACGTGTAAAAGCTGAATTTAAGTGCAGAGAGTGCGGCGAGGTATTTATAAAGCCCACCACAGGTTTTGATTGTCCCAAGTGTGGTGGACTTGGTATGCCAACTGGTGTAGGCAGGGAGTTTTATATAGAAAGTCTTGAAATCGAATAACAAAAACACATTCTTTCAGCATTTTCATATTATAAAGTATAATATGCTGATGGAGTGGGTCTTAATTTATGCTGAGGGGAAGCTTCATGTTGGTTTTGAGCATAGTTGATATAATAGGTACAGTAGCATTTGCTGTATCAGGAGTTCTTGTGGGAATCAGGAACAAGCTTGATTTATTCGGTATATATGTGTTGGCAATGGCTACTGCTTCCGGTGGTGGAATTATAAGAGATATTGTTATTGGTAGAGAAGTACCTGTTTTTTTTGTACAATGGAGGTATTTCGCTGCCATAACAGTAACGATGATTGCTACTTGCCTGCTGTATACCTTGGTTAACAGGGTTATGTCCTTTATAGTGCTGGCTGACGCAGTAGGGCTGGGAGTTTTCACCGTAACTGCTACATATAAGGCGATGGAATACGGCCTACCACTTCTTGGCATTGTTTTTGCCGGGGTTATAACCGGGGTTGGCGGAGGCATACTAAGAGATATAATGGTTAATGAGATTCCTTTGATATTCAGAAGTGAAATATATGCCATACCGTCAATTATTGGGTCTCTTTTGTTTTACTTCATGTATGGACACATTAGCCTAAGTCTTAACATATATCTGTGTGTAGGTGTAATATTTGCCATCAGAATGATATCCGTAAGGTTGAGACTGCATCTGCCTGTTATAAGCAGGAGTGATAAAGGTAAACCATCCGGGGGGAACAACCGGAAAAGCTTTAGAATGTGAATTTTTGATGAAATCTATTGGAGGTACTTATGGAAATAAAGGTTATGAAAAACATAATGCATGCTAATGACAGGCTTGCAGAGGAAAATAGAAATTATTTCAAAAGTAAGGGAATAAAGGCTGTTAATATAATGGCATCACCGGGTTCAGGAAAGACCAGTACTATCATGAAGCTTATAGAAGCTTTTGGCGACAGAGCAAGTGTAGCTGTAGTTGAAGGTGATATTGCATCTTCTATTGATGCAGAAAAGATAGACAAGCTCGGTAATCCCGTCATTCAGATAAATACCGGCGGAGGATGCCACCTTGATGCAAATATGATAAAGACCGCGGCAGAGAGTCTGCAACTAAAAGATGGAACAATCCTTTTTATAGAAAATGTAGGAAATCTTGTATGTCCTTCTTCTTTTGATCTGGGTGAAGGCATAAAAATGGTTATTGCCAGTGTTCCTGAGGGACATGACAAGCCTTACAAATACACCTCAATGTTTGAACTTGCTGATATTGTGGTACTTAACAAGACAGATTTAATGCCTTATATCGACTTTGACAAAGACAGCTTTTACAAAGGCGTTAAGGCATTAAATGAAAATGCAAAGATTATTGAGGTATCATGTAAAACAGGTGAAGGAATAAGAGAGCTTGCAGATTGGATGCTTAATGTGCAAGTATCTCATAACCCGTCTGTGTAACGGCAATAGTATATTCCCACTGGGCAGATAAAGAACCGTCTTTTGTAGTAACCGTCCAATTGTCTTTTCCAATCTGGACTCTATAACCGCCCTCGTTTATCATAGGTTCTATTGTAAATACCATACCGGGAAGTATGAGGAATCCCATGTCCTTCCTCTGAAAATGATCGACATGGGGGTCCTCATGAAAGTGTATTCCCACACCATGGCCACCTAAATCACGAACAACGCTATATCCGTTTTTATTGGCAAAAGGCTCAATAGCTCTTCCTATATCATTTATTGAACCGAAAGGTTTAACTTGTTTTGTTCCCACATCAAGACACTCTTTTGTTACATCTACAAGCTTCCTTGCATTGGGTGAAACATCGCCTATCATGTACATTCTGCTTGCATCTGAAAAATACCCGTCTAAAATCGTAGAAACATCAATGTTAACTATATCTCCTGATTTGAGAACGGTTTTTTCATTGGGAATCCCGTGGCAGACAACATTGTTTATAGATGTACATACGCTTTTGGGAAACCCGTTGTAATTCAGTGGTGCTGGAACTGCATTTTGTGCAATTGTGTATTCATACACAATTTTATCTATTTCTGCAGTTGTTATGCCGGGTTTAACTTCTTTCTCCAATAAATCAAGTATCTGAGTAGTAATTTCACCACTTTTACGGATTCCTTCAATCTGTTGAGAATTTTTTAATAAGGATTTATGGGGTATTATATATCCCATTTTTTTAAAATCTTCCAACTTTTGTGCGATATCATTGATACTCACTTAATACACTTCCTTAATAATGTTTTTAAGTCTTCTATTTAATTATAACAAATTTAAACAACATTTATTTCATTTCCAGCAAAGCTACGGTAATATCATCCATTATTTCGTGCATGCTGCTCCCTGAAAAGGACAAAGCCTTGTCAACAAGCTTGGATATTATACTTGAAGGGTTTAAGTCTTTCCTTAAAAAATGCTCAACGATTCTATCTTCCCCAAACTGCTCACTGGAATTGTTTTTAATTTCAATTATTCCATCAGTGTAGAATAACAATCGGTCCTTTGGATTAAGCTTTTGTGTTGTTTCAGTATATTCAGGATTATCCACCCAGTTACTGATTGGTATCCCTCTAATTCTCAGAAGCTTGTAGTCATCCCCTGAGAATAAAATAGGTGAAACGTTTAGACCTGCATTTGAGTAAGAAAAACTATAATCCGATATATTTATTATTCCATAAAATACGGAAATATAAAGTTCATCTTCAAAACCGTTCTTATTAAACTCGTAATAGAGTTGAGTCAGTACCTTTGAAGGTGACAGGGAGGACTTATCTATAGCAGCACGTAGAAACATTGTAAGCATAGATGCTGCAACTCCGTGACCGGATACATCAGCGATATAAATACCTACGTGGTCTTCGTCAATTTCAAAAATATCAAGGAAATCGCCGCCAATCATTTCGCAGGGTTTATAAATATAGCTGAAACTTATGTTTTCTCCAACAGACTGCTGTTTTGGTAGAAGACTACATTGTAGTTTTCTTGCTATGGAGAGATCTTCTTTAAGCTGCTCGTTCTGCTTTCCTAATTCCTGGCTTAACATTTTGAGTTCAGTTATATCATGGAGCACCTCTATAACAGCTTCCACGTTACTTGATCGGAAACTTTTCAAAGGTGAGCTTGTCACTGAAAAAACACGCCCGTTTATTGTTTCTTCCTTAGAATTAGGAAGATTTTCGCCTCTCAGGCTTGATATACAATTTGGGCAAGGGGAGGAACGACCAAGAACCTCAAAGCACTTTCGGCCAACGGCATCATAGCCAAGACCCTCACGCATTGATTTGTTGACAAATAAAACTTTGCCTTCTCTGTCTATTACTCTGACCCAATCCTGCATTCCGTCAATTATATCTTCTATGAAATCTTTTACTGAGTAGCCTATTTTTGTAACAATTCTGTTTGGCAATAATTATCAACCTTTCGTATATCACTGAAAACATACTTTTTTTATATTTACATATATTTTAACATAGTTTGTTAAGAACGTACTATTTAATCTTATTCTTGTCAATACTACTTAAATAAATCATTATAGAAGGGATTAGATGGTGATAGCTGTATGAATTCAGGCAGCATAGTTAAAAATTTAAAATATATTGACTCTAAAAATGCAACTGCAATTTTATCTTTCTCAGACGCTCTGTACCATACATTAACAAGCTGTAAAACAGAAGGTTACCGAGAAATTGTTATTATATGTATCGGGACAGACAGGTCAACCGGGGACAGCCTTGGGCCGATTATTGGTTACAAACTTAGAGGAATGAACTATAATAATGTTTATGTTTATGGTGACTTGGAAAGTCCGGTTCACGCAAAGAATCTTCAGGAGACAGTTGAAAGTATATATAAAAGATATGAAAAACCTTTTCTAATTGCTGTTGATGCGTCCTTGGGAAGGGCAGATCATGTCGGATTTATTTCTGTAGGGAAGGGGTCTATAAGACCCGGTTCTGCATTGAACAAGGAACTGGAACCTGTAGGACACATGCATATTACCGGAATCGTTAATGCCGGAGGATTTATGGAATTTATGATTCTTCAGAATACCAGACTTGGTACAGTAATGAAGATAGCGGATATTGTTGCAACCGGGTTGAAGTATGTTATGTGGAAGGTTACAAAGGAAGATGTTTTTTCAGAAAAAGGCCCTGTAAGAATAGAAAAGGCATAGATAATTTATTTTCTTCTGATTCAGACTTTTTAAAAGTTTATACTTATAATAGTATATAAGAACAAGACAGCTGGATTAACATTCTTATATATGTTATTTAAGGACTTTTAAGGAGGATTTTTATGAATAACAGGCATAGGGGTACCATGATTGTAGGGCTGGTACTTATAATATTAGGGGTACTTTTTTTACTAAGTAATTTCGGTATATTTGAGATTTATTTTGATATTTTTGATATAGGTTTTCTTTTCTCACATTTCTGGCCTATGTTCCTTATAATTCCAGGGGTAGTTTTTCATTACGCATACTTTACGGCAAAAGCACCGGATGCGGGATTGTTGGTACCGGGAGGTATTTTACTTGTAACAGGTCTTACTTGCCAGATTTCAATGTTGTTTGACTTGTGGTCCTTTATGTGGCCCGGCTTTATACTTGCAGTTGCAGTAGGGCTCTTTGAACTTTACCTTTTCGGCACAAGAGAAAAAGGACTTTTGATTCCAGTATTTATACTGGGTGGCTTATCACTTATTTTCTTTACTTTCTCATTAGGAAGTTCATGGGTACTTAGAACTTACCTTGTACCGATTATACTCATATTGGGCGGAATTTTAATAGTAACCCGAAATCGAAGAATTTAAGTGCCTGTTTGCCCGTTAATTGCATATAATGTATTAGTTATTAAGAAGATTCTTGGGGTGCCCTTAAGAATCTTTTTAAAAATAAATACATAGATACTGCTCGGCGGATACTAAGAGCAGTGGACTGAGGTGTGCTTTTATGAGTAGCAGTGATGATATCAGAGTAACGCTTGAAAATCTTAAATGCTATATGTATAATGAAATACAACATTTAATTTCCCAAAATACGGAGGCTCCGGAAGCAAGAGATTGCGTGGATACCCAAAAGTATAAACCGACTAAACACCAAAAGGCTCTTAAAATTGAAAGAAATTTTAAAAAAAGGTGTTATGCGAGATAAAATTTGGGAATATATATTGTAGTAATTACAATACGATGAGCCAGAAACTTTTTTTGTGCTCGGATTAAATTAGGAGGGTAACTATGGATAAATACGTTTGTACAGTATGCGGTTATGTTTATGATCCTGAAGAAGGGGATCCAGATGGTGGAATTGCACCGGGAACAGCTTTTGAAGATATACCTGAGGATTGGGTTTGTCCACTTTGCGGAGTAGGCAAAGACATGTTTGAGAAACAATAAAGCATATTTACAATAAAAAACGTAAGCTTGAGAGAAACGGTTTTCCCTATAGTCAGAGGAAGGCCGTTTTTATTCGCCGACAGAAAATCAAATATCAAGATGGGGGATGAAAAAATGTATAAGGGCAAGCCGATAATTGGAATTACTGCTGCATTTGATTATGACAAAAATATCAGCACTTTAAAGGACGATTATTATGAGGCAATTATTCAATGCGGTGGTTTACCCGTTATAATCCCTGTAACTGAAGAAAAGAGTGCATGGGTTGAATACCTGGATATATGCAGCGGATTTATACTTTCAGGAGGCCCGGATATTGATGCTGCATATTTTGGTAAAGGTAATATGCCATATGCAAACGAAATTTCACCAATTCGGGATAGCATGGAAATTTTTATTACACAACAGGCCATAGCTATGGATAAACCCATTCTTGGTATTTGTAGAGGCTGTCAGATAATGAATATTGCAGCAGGGGGAAGTATTTACCAGGACATTTACGCTGAAAGCAGCGACGGGAACACATTGTTAAAGCACAGTCAGCAGGCACCACGGTGGTTCCAGATACACGATGTTAATATATACAAACCATCCTGCCTGTACAACGTTTTTGGCAGGGATAGCCTCAAGGTTAATTCATTTCACCATCAGGCTGTCAGTGAAGTTGCTCCGGGGTTTACGGTAAATGCATGTTCTCAGGATGGCATTATTGAAGCAGTAAGTAATGAAAATAAGAAATTCGTCCTGAGTGTGCAGTGGCATCCCGAGAATTTGTGGCGAAAGGACCGGACACATTTAAAGCTATTTGAAAGGCTTGTTTCTGTATGTTAAAATAGTCCGAAGAACACGTTAAAAGTTTTTAAACACGGAAGCGGAGGGGAAGGATGCTTAAGACTTTAAAAGGAAGGCTTGAATGTCTGCTTGGAGACTTTTACGGCCCTGCAATGATATTAATAAAAACAGTCGTAGTGCTGATAGTTGCATTTGCCTTAGTCAAAATAGGCAGGGTTGTAATAAAAAAGCTTTTCGATAAACAAAAGAAATTAAAGTTTAAGATTGATGATAAAAGAATCGATACTATATCAACGTTGACTATAAGCATATTCAAATATACTGTATATATAGGAGCATTACTCATAATATTGTCAGGGATACTTGACTTAAAGGCAATACTGGCTGCAGCAGGTGTAGGGGGTGTTGCTTTAGGATTCGGGGCTCAGAGCCTTGTTAAGGATACAATTTCAGGGTTTTTTATACTTCTTGAAGATCAGTATGCTGTGGGGGATACGGTAACGATTGAAGGTCTCACAGGTACAGTTGAACATATGGAGCTTAGAGTTACGAGGCTGAAAAATTATACCGGAGATTTGTATATTATCCCCAACGGAGAAATAAGAAAGGTTATTAACCATACCAGAGATAACAAACTGGTTATTGTGGATATTCCAATAGCCTATTCAAGCAATATGGCTAAGGTTACTGAAATTGCGAAAAAGGTATGTGATGAAGTTAAAGGGGAATTTGACAAATTTACAGAAAATCCGTCCATACTTGGAATAACAAGTCTTGGTGAACAAAATATGAACCTAAGGATTACGGCACGTACACTTCCAAATGAACAGTGGGAGATTGAACGGCATATACGCCTTAAAATAAAGGAAGAGTTTGAGAAAAACGGGCTTGAGTTTTTTGACAGAACACGACTCATAAGGCCTGAATGAAAGGAATAAATGGATTATGCCTGATAAATTTTCAGTTGGTGATATAGTTGAAATGAAAAAACAGCATCCTTGTGGCAGCAAGCAATGGGAGATAATTCGTACCGGAGCTGATTTCAGGATAAAATGTGTGGGTTGTGCACATCAGGTGATGCTGGCAAGGACAAAATTTGAAAAAAGCGTAAAGAAGATTATTAAAAGTGAAGTATCAGATGAAGCAAATGTATAGGAAATCCATGTCATGGAAACACTTTGTAATATTAATAAATATTACAAAAGTACCATTATCTTAGGTATTTGAGACATGGAGGCTAAAATGGCAGATACTAACAAGGTGCAACCATCGCAAACATTTGAAACCATCATAAAAGACTACCTGCATCAGGGAAAAGAAAAACTTGAAAAGGATCTGGCAGGTACGAGAGAGGCTATAAAG
This sequence comes from Bacillota bacterium, assembly GCA_023412275.1. Taxonomy (GTDB): domain Bacteria; phylum Bacillota; class Clostridia; order Acetivibrionales; family DSM-1351; genus Ruminiclostridium. The sequence goes on along the minus strand of JAEYNY010000018.1, from coordinate 10,656 downwards.
CTTATTGCTCGCGATAAAACCAGAAATTTTATGCGGACAATGGATATGGGGCTTAATGAAGAAGAAAGAGATTGCTTGCATTCACTTATAGTAACAAGTATGTACCAATCTTTTTGCTACGGTTACGGTATTGGAAAAATTGAAGGCGAAACAAAACAAAAGGTATGTCTTTAATCCTTGTAGGATAGAGGCCGCTAAAAGCAATATAAAATTTGCTTTTAACGGCCGTTTTTATTTTAGCGACAATATATAATATTGCATAAATATGGAAATAATAATTACATATTATTAGTTTTAACAGACTGGAAGTAGGTGGTTATAATGTCAAAAGTAATTGATTTATCAAAATCTGTACATGACATCTGTAAGGAGTATCCTGAAATGGTTGGTATCCTTAAAGAAATGGGATTTGAGAATATTACTGCCCCGGGTATGTTAAATACGGCAGGGCGTATTATGACAATACCCAAAGGAGCTGTTATGAAGGGCATAGAGTTGCAAAAACTAAAAGAAATACTTGCAGAAAAGGGCTTTAGTATTAAAGAATGAAAGGTTGGTATTTATGAGCGAAGTAATTAATAACAGGGAATACAGGCAAAAGGTTTTAAAAGAACTTATTTCTGAATTGCACAGTGGTAAAAGTGTTGATGAAGTCAAAGAGCGGTTTGAAAAGCTTATCGAAGGGGTTTCTCCTACTGAAATATCTGAAATGGAACATTCTCTTATGATGGACGGAATGCCTGTGGAAGAGGTACAAAGGCTTTGTGATGTTCATGCGGCAGTTTTTAAGGGTTCAATCGAAGAAATTCACAGACCCCAAAAGCCGGAAGATGTTCCTGGACACCCTGTTCACACATTTAAACTTGAAAATAAAAAAATTGAAAGTTTGATTGATAAAATTAAGACAGATATTGAAAAATTCCGAAGTCAGGATACACATGAGAATATACAAAATCTTAGGAATGACTTTGAAAAGCTTTGGGAAATAGACAAGCACTATTTAAGAAAAGAGAATCTTTTATTCCCTTTTATGGAGAAGTATGAAATTACAGCACCTCCAAAGGTAATGTGGGGAGTTGATTATGAAATACGGGATGCAATAAAGGATGTAAAGGCTCTTTTAGCGGACTACAGCAGTGTAAACAGGGAGCAGTTGGCGGATAAGGCGGATGAGACATCAGTAAGAGTAAAAGAGATGATTTTCAAGGAAGAGAATATACTTTTTCCAATGGTCATGGAAACATTGTCTGAAGACGAATGGTTCATCATTGAAGAGGGTAGCCGCGAAATCGGGTACTGTCTTTTGGACAATGTTGTTAAATGGAAGCCAGTTAAGGTAAACGTGGAAAAAAAGGTTGAACAAGAAGGTGAGAAGTCTTCAAATAACGGTTATGTAAAGTTTGATGCGGGAATTATGTCTCCTGATGAAATTAATGCAGTTTTGAATACACTTCCTTTGGATATGACCTTTGTAGACAAGGATGGTATCGTAAAATACTTTACACAGGGTAAAGAAAGAATATTTGCCAGAACAAAAGCCATTATAGGCAGGGAAGTCAAAAACTGTCATCCTCCGGCAAGTGTTCATATTGTAGAAAAAATTGTAGAGGATCTCAGCTCCGGTAAAAAGGATCATGAGGACTTCTGGATAAAAATGGGAGACAAATTTGCATATATCCGGTATTTTGCAGTTAGAAATGCCAAAGGTGAATATTTGGGAACTATTGAGGTTACACAGGATATCAAGCCAATACAGGATATTACCGGTGAGAAGAGGCTTGCATCCTCCACATAGGTTTTTCTGTTTTAACACCGGTACTCCCGTATAAAATTGTATCAATGATTGCTTCCAAGCTTCCATTGATACAATTTATACTCACGTACAGGTTAACAACTTCTTTTTGTAGTATTACTCACCTAATCCTTCGAATTGCATGTTGTAATACTTAGCATATAAGCCGTCCTGCTTTAGTAAAGCATCATGTGTGCCTCTTTCTTTAATTCCACTCTGGTCTATAACTATTATTTCATCAGCATTACGGATTGTACTTAGTCTGTGAGCTATTACTATGGTTGTACGGTTCTTTGCAAGATGCTCCAGAGAAGTCTGTATATGACGCTCACTTTCATTATCCAGTGCAGAAGTGGCTTCGTCCAGAATAAGAATAGGCGGATTCTTTAAAAATACGCGGGCAATGGCGATTCTCTGCTTCTGGCCCCCTGAAAGACGTGTACCTCGTTCGCCCACATATGTGTCGTAACCGTCTTCAAGGCTCATGACAAATTCATGTATATTGGCATTTTTCGCCGCCTGGATTATCTCTTCATCAGTTGCACCCGGTTTACCATAAGAAATATTTTCACGGATGCTTCCTGCAAATAGGTACACATCCTGCTGAACAATTCCGATACAATTCCTAAGGGACTTAAGAGTAACATCCCGAATATCTTTTTCGTCGATTGTGATTTGTCCGTCTGTAACATCATAAAACCTTGGTAGAAGAGAACATAAAGTAGTTTTGCCTCCTCCGGAAGGGCCAACAAAAGCCACGGTTTTTCCTGCTTTTATGGATATGTTTACATTATCCAGTACCTCTGAGTCTTTCTCGTACCTGAATGAAACATTATTGTAGCTGATATCTCCACGTGGGTTAACTAAAGGTTTTGCACCTTTTTTATCTACTATTTCAGGCTGGGTCTCCACTACATCAAGAAAACGTCTGAAGCCTGAAAATCCTTTCTGAAAGGCTTCTGTAAAATTTATGAGGACATCAAGAGGATTGAGGAAGATACCAATATACAGTGCATAAATAGCTAGGTCTGCGGCTCTCAGACTACCCTTAGCTATAAAGTAACCTCCGCTGACAAGTACTACCGTGTAAAGCAACCCTTGAAAGAATGAATTTCCTGCATGGAAACTTCCCATTATAATATAGCTGTCCTTTTTGGAGTCCAGAAATTTCAGATTACTTTCACCAAACTTATCCCTTTCGATTTCTTCATTTGCAAAGGACTGTACAACCCTGATTCCGGACAGACTGTCCTGTAAACGTGAATTTACCGTTGCAATCTTTTTTCTATTATCATAAAATACAGCACGCATTTTTCGATTTTTGTGAAGGCTGAAAATGCCCATTATTAACGTGATAACAAGCAAAATAAGCGTCATAGGGACATTAATCATTGCCAGCAGTATAAATGAACCTATTATTTTTATAGCAGATATGAAAAAGTTTTCCGGGCCGTGATGAGCCAACTCGGTTATATCAAATAAATCAGAAATGAGCTTTGACATCATTTCTCCCGTATTGTTTTTATCATAGTATGAAAACGATAGCTTTTGGTAGTGGTCAAATAATTCTTGCCGCATGTCGCTTTCCATACGGGCACCCATTATATGTCCCCAAGAGGTTATAAAATACTGACAGTAATACCTGACTATATACATTATGATTAACCCTGTTCCGATAATCCACAGTGTTCTCATTATTTGAGAGGAACTGCCCGTGAATACACCCTTTGTCAGAAGATTTAATATCTGTGGGAAAGCAAGGTCTATGGCAGAGGCAATAAGTGCACAGAGCATATCAATAAAGAACAGTTTTTTATATGGTTTATAAAACCTGATAAATTTTTTAAAAGTTTGCATATGACCTCCCGAAAAATATGTGATGTTCTTATATTTTAATTTATATGATGTATTTTACCACAACGGTGGGTTAATATGGGCAAAAAATACATATGATAAACACCTATAACTGCATAAAAATCCATAATATTGATTATATTAAACTTGATAAAGGGATAAAAAGGAGAAATACCGATGAAAAAGAGTTTGTTGTCTTTAATATTGGCTTTTGTTCTGACTGTAGGCATAATGGCAGGATGTAAAAAGGAGGAACCGTCGCCTAAGATGCCTTCGCAAGGTACGGCCTCAAAAACATCAAAGTCGTCCTTAGCAAAATCAACGGCTATCAACATTTTTGTTAATAGCCCTGAATATGTTGATGCTATTAATGAGTACCTTAAGGAATACAAAAAGAACAAACCAAACTTAAAAGTAAACTTAAAAACAGTTCAGTCGGATTATTCTCAAATGCTTAAAACAAAAATTAAGTCAGGTGATATGCCGGATGTATTTACAACTTCCGCAGGCAGTGAAATAAAGGAGTATGCAAAATACTCCTATGACCTAACAGGTCAACCCCTTGCAAAGGCTATGACAGACGAGGTAAGAATGAATATGTCATATAAAGGAAAGGTTTATGGCTTTCCTATCAAGGAAAATGTGTATGGCTTGGTATACAATAAAGATTTGTTTGATAAGAACAAGATACCTGTACCAAAAACATTGGTTGAGCTTGAAGCTGCGGCTCAGAAGTTGAAATCTATGGGTATACAGCCTTTTACAACGGGATATAAGGAGGCATGGGTATTCAGACATGTTTTTATGCATTTCATGGATGCTTCAAAGCCGGATGACGTGGAAGGGCTTGTGAAGAATTTTTCTTCCGGAAAAGATAAATTTGAAACATATCCTCTTATTAATGATAATTTCTTCAAATTTATTGATTTAACAGTTAAATATGGAGACATAAAGCCTCTTGAAACAGATCTTGCGGCAGAACTGGCTGATTTTGCTATGGGAAAGGCAGCTATGATTATAGGTCAGGGTTCATGGGCTGAATCTGATATTTTAAAAATTAATCCCAAAATGAAGTTGGGAGTCACAGGGTATCCGGTAGATGATAAGACCTCAAATGCATTTATTGTGGCGGGAACTGAGCAGGCTACGAGGATATATAAGGATTCACCCGTATTATCTGATATTTTGGATTTGTATAACTGGCTTTTTACTTCTGACTACGGTAAGAAGTGGTTTTCTAAAATTGCCAAGGTAATGCCACCTGTAAATGGTGCAGAAATGTCAAAAATGCAAATTGCAAAGGAGTTCGAGACCTATAAAAAGGACAATATGGTTGGAGATATGTATATAAACTATGTAAAAGACGATTTTCATAAGAAGTTTGGAGAGATAATGCAAGGATATGTCGCCAAAACTTATACCAAGGAACAGGCGGTTAAGGAAATTGAAAATACCTTTAAGAAAACAGGTAAAGAAAAATAATAATCATAATAATATTCTTTTAATCATATTATGTAAGTAAAAGAACAAATATGAAAGAAGGAATCATATTATGTCAACAGTTGTAGTGGATATTCCAAGCACGACATTTGTGTCTTCTGCACAGCCGGCTATTAACTTCTCGGTATATCCCACCATATATTCAGGTACGGACACACAGTATCAGAACTGTATAAGTTTGATGCAAATAGCATTGCCGTCATTGCCCGTAAATTTTGTTGACAGTGCCGTACTTCAGTTAGCTGTTATTGTAAAAAGCGGTACGAATCCCAGTCCAGTTGTGGTAAATACAGTAATGGAGCCTTACAATAGAACTACTGTGACCTATAATACACGACCGGCTTATACACCTACGCAATCACAGGTTAATGTTACCACAAACGACCTTTACAAGACAGTTGAGATAGACATAACAGCTTTAGTAAACAGTTGGCTCAACGGAACCGTTGCAAACAATGGCTTAGCCTTAACCAATCCTGACGGAGCTACTGTTGTTCAGTTTGGTACGGATAATATATCATGGGAGCCATACTTTCCTAAACTAGTGCTTACATATACTGGCACTCCGTCAGAAAATTCAGCATCAAACTTTTGTTATTCACAGTTAGCACACATAATACAGCAAATTATAATGTTCTATCCTACCAATACGGTAACTGTGTTTACAAAAGGATTGACGGCTTCTTCTATAACAGGTACGCCTTATCAGCTGTTTGCTTCTCCTGTTGCAAACAACGGAGCATTATTCATTGTAATGGACAACGGACAAGAGCAAACAATTCCCCTTAACTCTATTACAGCCATATACACCGGGGATGGTACGGTATACAATCCTTCTTTTACGTTTCTGCCGGTACCTGCTTTCACCCCAGGCTATGATACGGATATTGTAACGGCATATTATGAATATTTTAACAGTAAAACTGATGTTGGAATATATACAGGTTCAAATATACATGCCACAGGGACAATATATAAAAATGAATACGGAATAGTAGTACTGTCTGATGGTAGTGGGAATACACCGGTCTTTATTCCGGTTTTGCCGATAACAGCCATTATCCCTACAGCAAGCCCGTCTTTGGCAAAGGCAGAAAGTAGCAAGGGTCAGGTTTCCATTAGTGTTGAAAATCAGATAGAAAAGGAAGTTAGCCCGAAATAAACAAAGAACCCGGCTTTACGGCCGGGTTCTGACTATTTTATTTAACATATTCCGCACTATAGGGAAGGCTTTAACAGACAAATAAGCAGCTGCTATTCCAAGAACCAAGCCGGCAGCAACATCGGAAGGATAATGAACATAGAGATAAAGCCTTGAAAAAGATATCATAGCTGCCAAAAGTAAGGCCCATATTCCAAACTTTTTGTTTCTTAAGAAAAGAACAACAGCGGCTGCAAAGGAGGACATGGTGTGGCCTGAAGGAAAAGAATAATCCTTTGGGGATGACACCAGCAAATGTACACTTGTATTAACCCAACATGGGCGTGCCCTCGCAATAACAGGTTTTAAGGTAAGGTTGCCTATAATCAGGCAGATTACCAATGCACCTACAAGCATAAGGCCTGTTGTTCTGTATTTTTTTGAAATTACAAGTAAAACGGCAATTACAATCCAAACCACACCGTTGTTGCCTAAAAAAGTAATTACCGGCATAATTTTATCCATTAAAGTTGAGTGCAGATTGTTTTGTATAAAGTTTAAGATAAATGTGTCTATGTGCTGTATGGTAGTAATCATTTTTATCACCTCATCAGAACCTATTTTAACATATCGGAGTACGAAAAACACTTTTTTGCGTAGTATGCACGTAAGACAATTATGCCCTAACTTGTAAAGCTTTGATTTAGTTGTATATTTATGTATAACGGAACAATACATAATTCCGGAGGTAAAAATATAAATGAAAAAAAGAATAGCAAGTTTGTTAATGGTTTTACTAGTTTGCATAAATCTTTCGGCATGTGGTACCAAACCGCCAAAGGATGTTACAAATGAGTTCCTGTCAGCACTTCAGAAGATGGATGATAAAACAGCAAGAGAGTTGTATAACGGTGAATTTAAGAAGCCTGATTTTAATTTCATGGATGATAAGGAAATGGACACAGCTATCGGTAAATTGTTGGAAAATAAGGTCTATGGGTTCGACTACACTATAAATGGAGAAACAATTACTGATAACAAAGCTGTTGTACAGGTTGAAATAACTGCATATAATATCGGGGATGCCATGTCTAAATCCATTCAGGATTATATAAGTAAGGCTATAGAAAAGATTTTCAACAATATTGATTTAATCCAGGATATGAACAAACTTGATGATGAAATGAGTAAATTTCTTACACAGACAATGAAAGAAAACCTGAATAACTGCAAAAAAGATTTCAAAATGAATATAAAAATTAACCTTACGAAAGTAGACGGAGAATGGAAGGTTGATGATTTTGAATCTAATCAGGATTTTGTTAATGCTATTTCGGGAGATATGACCAGTGCAATTAATGAAATATCTAAATTAAGAACTAATGAATAGTATTGATTATATAAAGGAGCTATTGCAAAACAATATTGCAATAGCTCCTTGAAGGTTTTAGGTATTATTTAAAAAATGCAGCAACGACTTTTGTAAGTAATTCCTTTTCAATGCTGTTTAATTGTTTGGTCTTCATTAAGTCTATAATTTCTGAATATTCCTTCAGTGCATCAAAATCTGATACCAAATCTGCTTTTGCTGACTTGCTGTCGGCACCATCCAGAGTTTCGGTGATATAAAGCATTTCATTGGATATATCAATTATTACAGTTTTGTTGAAGCAGGAATTGTTATCAACTTCCCATGTGGTAACACATTCATACGCACCTTTTTTGATCTCTCTCATGGAAATAATATTTAACACTTCATCTATACCTTTGTTGGAAATAGCGTTCATAATTTCAGATGAATGTTTATAAAAAGAATACTCTATGTAGCCTTCAGTTTCCTTGAGATATGCAATAAGTTCAAAAATATCCATATCGGCACCCCTTAAAATATTTGTGTTTTCAATTTATTTATCGGCTAAATGTACACAAGCTATTAGCAACAATGTACCTGAATTTTCCTGTTATTTATCTATAATTTCCAGTCTGCCTTCATCAATAAACTTTTGTATATGGGATACGCTTATTTCAAGAGAAGTTGCTACCAAACTGACCGATGACTTCGGATTGTCCTTTAAAAATTCTTTAATCCTCCGAAATTCAGACTCGTTTTTCTGACTGCAGCTCAAACATAATTGTTCACTGGTTACATATTGGAAGGTGCAGTTACACTCTTTGCAGCGTTTTGGTTCAGTCACCGAATTTCCCCCCTGATAGAATAAATTAACTATGCATCTTCTGAGCTCAGCAGATTGTTTTTAGCTTTTACGCCCGGAATTTCATTTAATTTTCTTTCCAGTCTATCTATTTCATCATCAGAGCCTGTTAGATGAAGAATTATAAGGCCCTCATTTGAACAGAAGTCTTCGCTTGCATCATGTATTCCGAGTCGGGTTTTAATTATACAGCCGGACTCAGTAAGAACGTTTTGCATTAGATTTACATTTTGGACTCTTTTATTTGTCAGAACAGACATAACATTGTATTTTGCCATTGGATTGCCTCCTAAAGTTTTTTTATATAATAAGGAAAGTATACCCCATTAATTGTCATTTAAATCTGATGAAGTGGGTCCTGCATCAGGATTTTTAACTTCCAGAACGTCAAGTATAAATATGAAAATCGGAATACCTATAATAAGCCCCCATATTCCCAGTATATGCTCTGAAACTATTAATACCACAAATGTATAGAACACAGGGAGTTTTGTCTTTTGCGACATGAGCTTTGGGTTAAGAATATAACTTTCAAGAGCATGAAGAATTGCAACCAGTATCAAAACATAGAGAATCATCGTAGGCCCGCCGATTCTAAGTGCTATCATGGAAAGGGGAAGAAGGGATACTACAACACCTGCAACAGGGACCAGACCAAGAACAAAAATCATAAATCCAAGCCCGAAAATCTGGGGAAACTTGAGAAAATAAAGTATTATCATAGAAAGAAGGGCATTGATAAATGAAATAGTTATCTGAGTCTGAATTACCTTACCGAAAGACTGTAGAAATTTACGTCCGAAGAATGAAAGTTCATCATAAACCACAGAAAGTTTGCTGTTTTTAAAACCTGATGTAAATCTGACAATTCTGTTTTTCTCCAATATAAAGAACAGGCTTAGCACAATTGCCATAACAAAGTCAAAACCTATTTTACCTAAATTTGAAATTGATTTATAGAGAACTTCAAAATTATCTCTTATATAAGAAGAAATCTTGATTTCTTTTGATAAAGAAATAATGTAGTTTAGGGTCTCGTTTTCATAAGTCATATTATAAAAGGTTGTTACTTGCACTATGAGGGTTTTAAGCTCCGATATAATTACGGGAATATACTTGTAAAGTACCAAAACAGCCAATGTTACAGCCACGAGATAAAATGCTATTATTATTGCTTTTAACAGTCTTGAATTAATGATTTTAGTCCGTTTGAATACATAGCTTTGTGCGGTATACCCCAGATATGCGAAAATGAAGGTCAGCAGAAACATGTTCGCCATGCCCCTCAAGAAGTATATCAGAAGTGCGAATGCTGCAAGAATAAGTACTCTCTTGGTTATTTTCTTGGACAAAATGGATTTAAAGTCGGTCATAGTGTTGTTTCCTTATCGTTTATATTTGGAAATACATAGAAACTCCTGCTAATCATACTCTGTGCAAAAGTGATGTACTAACTTATATAAATTATATATAAAGATTATCAAGTAATAAAGTACTATAGTGTTAATTTTAAAATAAAAGGATGCACGTCAGAGAAGACGGGCATCCTTTTATTTATTTATTACTCAGCATAAAATTCATTCTTACTGATTTGGGTGTTGATCTCTGAATTCCTGGAATACCCTCTTAGTGATATTTCCACCGACTTTACCAGCTTCTCTTGATGTTAAATCACCATTATAGCCCTCTTTGAGGTTTACACCAACCTGAGAAGCTATCTCATATTTCAAATTCTCAAATCCTGAAGGTCTGTTATTACTATTGTTATTAGCCATAATTAAATTCCTCCTTTGTGATTTTCACCTGTGATTTACCGGTGTACTAATATAATTTGCAATATTACTTAAAATATAACGGAAATTTATGTCTACTTGCCTGTCTCTTCCCAAAATCAAGTGGCGTTAATACGCCACTTTGATTCTTTATTGCTGACGTACAGCTTCATCATTTTCTCTGAAAAGAAGACTGATGCTATACAATCCTGCAATACAGACGATAACAAAAATTGCTCTTGTAATAAGTGAAGCGGGTCCAAAAATTGCACCTACAAGATCATAGCGGAATAACCCTACAGAAAGCCAGTTAAGAGCTCCGATTATAATGAGTACTAATGCAACTCTATCCAATGGTGTTCTCATATTACCAACTCCCTTCTT
>JAEYNY010000150.1 GCA_023412275.1 Bacillota bacterium | reverse complement strand
TTCCGGGAGACTCCACAATAACCAGGTTATCAGCCATTTTATTCCTCCGTGTCGAATATCCATTTTCTGTATATTATATTATTAAACAACTACTAATTTAAACTGGTTTTTTCAATCTGTCAACCTCACATTAGTAATTCTACATTAATTACTCGAAATTATTCTTATTTTTTTTATGTATTATAACTATATTATAACTTCAAATAATTTACCGGGATTCTGTCCAATTATCCCTTTCATTTCAAGCATAAAAAGTATACTGTTTGCATCTTTTGCAGAAATATTACTTCTTTCAAGAATTTCATCAATATTGTGTGAACCGTTTAAAATTACCTTTAATATTTTTATTTCATCAGTTGTTAGTCCTTTAAATAGATTTAGGTATTCTTTACAGATTTTTTTATTGGTATCCTCATGGGTAGGTGTAAAATTCTGTATTGTACTGTATTCAAATTCTTCTAAAATATCTGAGGCATTTAATACCAGTTTAGCTCCTTCTTTTATTAGTTGGTTAGTACCCATACTATAGGCACAGTCGATATTTCCCGGGACGGCAAAGACTTCTCGCCCCTGCTCTAAGGCACATCCTGCAGTAATAAGGGAACCACTTCTTTTAGCTGCCTCGATTACAAGGACTCCACTGGAAATTCCACTTATTATTCTATTTCGAGCAGGGAAGTTATGTTGCAGCGGTGGCATTCCCGGAGGGTACTCAGATAACACTAATCCTTTGGAATGTATAATATCCTTAAACAGTCCTGTATTTTCCTGAGGATAAATATTATCAAGTCCGGAACCGAGAACTGCTATGGTTTTTCCTCCTGCATCCAGACAACCTTTATGAGCAATACTGTCAATTCCCCTGGCTAGGCCACTTACTATTGTTACACCTCTAATTGATAGGTCATAAGACAATCTACCGGCCGTTTTCGCACCATATCCGGTAGTTCTTCTGGAACCAACCACTGCAATAGAAAAACTGTCAGATTCAAGCTTTCCCTTATAATACAAGGCTATAGGCGGGTCATATATATTTTTTAGTTTTTGAGGATAATTTTCTTCGTAAATATTTACCATTTTTATATTATTTCGTACCATTGCTTCGTATATAGTACCAACTCTATCTCTTTTTTCCGAGTTCAAAAGCTCTTTTATATTTTTTTCAGTTAGTCCCTTTGTGTTTTTAAGATCATTTTCCGAAAGACCATATATAACATCGGGACCTTTATATTTTTCCAGTAAATTAAATGCTTTTTTTGAACTTAATCCTTCCAAGGATGTTAGCCAAATCCAATACTCAATATCTCTCATAAATTCTCCTCTATATTTTTAATCTGTCCATGCTACGGTATTGAATTGCTTCTGCAATATGTTCAGATTTTATTGTCTCACTGTTATCCATATCCGCAATAGTCCTTGCTACTTTTAAGATTCTGTCATAGGCACGAGCACTCAGTCCAAGTCTTTCAAATGCCATTTTAAGAAGGCTTGCCGTATTTCTGTCAAGTTCACAGTATTTTCTTATCAATGTTGGCGTTAATTCTGAATTTGAATATATCCCCAACCCTCTGTACCTGTCAGTCTGGAGCTTTCTTGCTTTATTAACTCTTTCACGTATAACGGCGGACGTTTCTTCCTTGACTTCATTATTTAAATCATCGTATTTTACCGGATGTATTTCAGCGTGTATATCAATCCTGTCCAACAATGGTTGACTTAGTTTGCCAAGATATTGTTGGACCATTTTGGGTGTACAACTGCATTTGTTGGACGGTTCCAAATGATAACCGCATTTGCATGGATTAGCTGCACAAATAAGAGTTGTTCTTGCAGGGTATGTAATACTACCGTTGACTCTGGATATGGTTATTTCCCCATCCTCCAAAGGCTGTCTAAGTACTTCAATAGCACTTTTTTCGAATTCCGGAAACTCATCCAGGAACAAAACACCGTAGTGAGCGAGGCTGACTTCTCCCGGTTTACACTGTTTTCCGCCCCCTACAAGACTTATTGCTGATACTGTTATAAAAATGATGTAGATAATTAAAAACTCACACTTAAATCCTTAATACTGAAACATAGACCCTTTTCAGTAGCTTTGTTTATCAATTCTTCTAATCCCATGTCAAACAATTTATAATCATAGACAATCATTTTTGCATTTTTATCGCTTTTGACATTAATACTCTTAATCTTAATACTGCTAAATACATTCTTTAGTATTGCATTGGTTAGGTTATTTACATCAATGCTCTGTATATAGCTTATATACTGCTCATATCGCCTCTTTGCATTTTCAACCTCCAAATCATGTTGCTCTATTTGATTAATTTCAGCCTCAATCTGCCCCAAATCTTTACTATATATTGATAGTGATTCTCTGTAGAGTTCTTTTGAAATGATGTTATCACTAAATTCTTCCCTTAACTGCATTATGTTTGTTTTAACCCTATCCCGTCTCTTACGTAATAAATCCAGTTGTTCGGTACTAATATCATAATCGAAATTTACCAACATATAGAGTTGGAAATGGCCAGATAAATCACAATTTTTTAATTTCAATATCTCCGCCTTAATATCCTCAATAAATTCAGCCTCAATAAGCATATTCCTGTGACCGCATCTACTCTTACCATACATATCATTAATTGCACAAGTCCACTCGTAGCCTATGTCCTTTGTTGTTCCATCCTTTCGGGTATAGCTATGCCTTTTCTTTCTTTTGAAATTCCCACCACAATGAGAACAATATATTAATCCAGATAAAAGATGTGCATTGCTATGATGAGTATTTTTAGTAAGTAATCCAATTCTCCGCTCACGTTCCACCTGTACAGCATCAAAAATCTGCTCCTCTATAATAACCAGTTCTGCCTTTTTATGTACAATATGCTCATCCTCTTCCACATCCACCTGTAAATGACGGTTAATATCAATCATTTCTACAGTATGGTTCCTCTGAATACCCTTATATATCTCATTCTCTAATATCCTCATAACCTGTGTCTGTGACCATTGAACTCCTGTTCTTGTTTTTATGTTATTATTATTAAGGTATCTTGCAATCTTACCAGTACCACAGCCATCTTGGAATAATTGATAAACCTTTTTTACAATCTCAGCCTCTCCTACGTTAATAACTAAATTACCCCCAATATTATCATAGCCGTATGGTGGTGCTCCATTCCATCCGCCCCGTTCAAACAATCGCATCATGCCCCATTTAACTCTGTCACTTTTGTTTCTGCTCTCTTCCTGTGCTAACATCATACGAAGGTTAATTTCAAATTCTCCCGAACTGTCCAGACTGTTTATATTTGAATCCTCAAATATAACCCCAACTCCAACTTCTTTTAAATCCTTGAGTGTCTTTGTGCCATCTTCAACACTTCTCGTAAATCTGCTTATGTCCTTAACATAGATAATGTCAAATGCTCCCTTTTTAGCATATTCAATCATAGCATTAAAGGCATTTCTATTCTTTAATGATGTTCCACTAATACCCTCATCTGCAAATATGCCTGTCAACTGCTCTTTATTCCCGCCTTTTTTGTACAGGAATCCAACATCAGCAGGGTTATATCCTTCGCTCTTAAATTTATTTAAGTAATACGCCTTTTGAGCCTCAATACTGTTTTTTTGGTCATCTTTAGCTGTGGACACTCTGCAATAAGCAACACATTTTTTCATTGTTTTTTCTTCCTCTCTTTTATATATCTGTACAGAGTTGGCTTGCTTACTCCTGTTGCATCTTCAATCTGCTTAATTGTATAGTTCATGTCATCATACATCTGTAAGGCTAACTCAATTTTATTGCTCGGTTTCTTTGGTCTGCCTCCATTCCTGCCTCTTGCCCTCGCAGATGCTAATCCTTCCTTTGTCCTTTGACTAATTAAATCACGTTCAAACTGGCTAATGCCTGCCATGAATGTAAACATCAATTTACCTTGCGGTGTAGTAGTGTCTAACCAACTTTCTTTAAGGCTCTTTATATAAGCACCACAACCCTCAATTTGTTCAACAAGGCTAAATAAATCTTTTGTACTCCTACTTAGCCTCGTTAAATCCGAAACAATAACGGTATCACCATGCCTCAACTGCTCTAATAGCTTGACTAACTCTGGTCTTTCTTTTTTTGTTCCTGTTATTTTTTCCTGAAATATCTTTTCACAGCCTGCCTCTTTTAATTGGTCAATTTGTCTGTCCAAATTTTGCTCCAAGGTAGATACTCTTGCTAATCCTATTACCATTTTATTCCAACCCCCAATTTATTTTACTGGGAGTACGGTATCATAAATGGGTATTTATGTCAACTATGATACTTTATTTTTGAAACAACTTTTGATACTAAAAAAATATGTATTTTAGCCACCTTATTCAGTAAATAAAAACTGTATCAAAAATGCTCGTTTTTGTTCCTACAAATAAAAATAACCACATTGTTGTAAGTTTCTTAATGGCTACTTAAAAAATTTCATCATGTGGTTATATAATAGAAAGGTTCTCTAAAGCACAATTCATCAATTTCTTTTAAATCTGTTTAATTATCTCCCTCAGGCATATTTATATTCCATCACTTTATTTCAACTCTGATACTCAGAATGAGAAACCGAACTGTTATAAGTAAAATAGAAATAATTCAATTAATGCAAGGGATTTTCAACACTTATGTTGAATAACTTTACAATAGGCATAATATAGAGAATATGGCTATAGCATTATAATCAATTGTTAAAAGGATTATGGCTATAATGGGACACGGAGGGGCTTATGAAAGATAAATTAGAATACGAAGGCTATACGTTTGAGAAGATTAATGATAAAAGCGACAGACCTTATAAAGTAAAATGTTACGAAACAGGAGAAGAAAAAAGTAGTAGCATTAGTTTTGAGGACGCTATGAATTTAATAATATCTTCTATTGAGTTCAGAAAAAGTGTGCTACATAAAAATAGTTTGGACAAAAGTTATATAGAAGACATATTTAAAAAGGCTTTACTTAATAAAAAGTTATCGGAGATAAACAGCATTGTTGAATACGAGATAGCGGGCAAAAAAATTGAAGGAACAATAATTTACTATGAGAGAAACAAGTTTGATGAATCGCAAGTATATGAAACCGAAAAATATAAAATTATCGCGTCTTGTGAGCATCGAAGAGTACGGGGTATCACTAATATTACTGTAGAGGACAAAGAATAATTACATGGAGGTGAAATATGGACAACATACTATGGTTTAAAAAATTTATAGACTTATACTTTGGCGGAGATTATGAAGAAGCCTATCAATGGAAGTATGTTAATATACCATCTAAATTATATAAGTTCCAGCCTTTTGAAAAGGATAGAATATCTTCAGTATTAAATAACAAATTGTGGTTTACTGTACCCAAGGATATGAACGACCCATTTGACAGTAGAGGTGTATGTTGGGACTCTCAAGAAATAGAAGCGCTTTTAAGGTCTCAATTATCAGAAGAAAAATTCAAACGGCACAATTCCACAGACGATATTGTAGACGGTTCTATATCATCTATGCGAGATAATATTAGAATTACTTGCTTTTCAGAAGAACTCTATAGTATGCCTATGTGGGCTCATTATGCAAATAACCATACGGGATTTTGTATTGAGTATGATTTCTCAAGTTTAGATTATAATCATGACCTCACAAAATACCTTTTTCCCGTTGGCTATCAGACAAAACGCTATAATATAACCAACTTGTTTAAAATGGCTTTTAGTGGTAAATATGATATGAGAATAAAATTGCTTTTCTTCCTAATGAATTTAAAGCATAGCAGTTGGAGTTATGAAAAAGAATGGAGAATTATTAGTACAAGAGAACCAAGCCAAGAACCATTTATGGGAGGATTAGAGGATTGTCCAATAAATCCTACGGCTATTTATTTAGGCATCAACTTTGATGAAAATAGAATTGACTATATTAAAGATAGTATACGCAGTAAAAATATTCCTATATACAAATTGAAACCGAGTAATTCACAATTCTTTGACTTCAATTTACAAAAGTTATAAATTAGGTTGCGAGTACTGTAATTAGATTATTGTTAAATTAAATATTTTGTGATTTATATATTCTTTGTTGGTATATGGTCAACAGAATCGACATTTTCTTTTTCACAAATATAGCATATCTTTTTATCAATATCAAACATATGCACCTCTTAATATTTTTATTGAACTAATACTCATTTTCCTATCAATAAATATACCCTCAAGTTCTTCCATTATTCACCAATTAATCGTCAGAAACAAATCCACATTTCGGACAAACATTTTCAAATTTTGAGTACCCAGTATATTTACATTTGGGACAAGTCGTAATATGCTTATAATCCAATTGTTCAATTACTTGACTTAATTGATAGTATATCTTTGGAGAAATTTTCTTAACGTAATCAAGATATTCCTCACTAACAATTTCTCCATGTATCCCTCGGTTGCATATATTAAATATCTGTCGTAGATTTTCATATGTAATGGGTGTGATTAAAGATTCCTTCTTTAAAATATCGATGCTACTGGTATAAGATTTAGGGTTTTTATAACCAATTTTACCACCAATCTTAGTTATATACTTCTCCAACTGAGTTCTAACTTTAAATAAATAAATTGCATCATCAGATACATCAAATTCATTTTGAATTTCTATATTTTTTTGTTCGCTTACATCTTCTACTTTAGTTTCATTAATCGTTTTGAGCAAATCCATCATTTCATCTTTTGATGGTAAATATCCAACGGTAAGATTCTGAGTAGCGTTTTGTGTTGTAGTTGATTTAATATCTATCATCTGATATTTCAAATCGACTATGGCTTTATCCATCTCTTGTTTAGTTTTATGTATTTCCTTTTTCATGCTAAATCCCAAAAGTGAAATTTCACTGAAGAATGGAAATAAGACCAAAATCAATGTTCCCGCTATTATGATTTTATCTATTGCAGTTGAAGAAACTAATATGCGTGTATAATTGAAATAAATATAGCGAATACCCGCACCTAAAAGGATAATACCCCAAATAAATTTTAAAATTGTTTTTATATTCTTTGTTACAAGACTAAATATTTTTTTATGCATATATAGCACCCTCCTGCATATGATTTTTATCACAATTGTCATTGCATCTAAATCTGCCACATCAGTATCTATTTAGCTTTTTCAAAAACCTTTGTTTTGCTTTTGAACAGATTTTTCCTTTCTTCTTCTCGTATGGGTTGCTCATAAACCATATCAAGTAGTGCCATAAACACTATATCAATTTCATTAATAAGTTGGTTATCTAATTCTCCCTGCTTTTCTACATTACCATCATTAGTGTGTATTGAACCATTACCAAGGTCTTTGATATATTTTAACAGTTCAATATCTAATTCTCTTACCCACTTCTTAGCATTGACATCGTTCTTAGACTTCTCAAGGTCTTGTATTTTTTTGTTGAGCATTCCTTCTTTGTAACCCTGTTCATACAACATTTGCTCTAATGAGGCTCTATACATAGAAATGCAAGCACTGTTAGCACCAACAGATTTTGACCTATATGCTTGGTCAAGATAATATGCAACAGATGGCGGAGTATTAGGTGTTACAACACCTCCAGTACAACTTGGAAGTATAGCCATCTCAACACCATTTGCTCCTTCATATATTGCAACTGTAAACAAGGTTTCACATTGCAGACACGTAAAAGTCCAAAATGATGATATTAACTTATTTTTAACTTCTGCAGTACATAAATTATTTTCAATAACTAAATCCCTTGTGATGAAAAAACGGCCATTTTGTAACATGGAATCAAGTGAATATAGCCATTTAATACTCATTCGTCTTTCACCACAGCACTTAGGACAATACATATTACCATTAGGTGAATAAATAGAATTTACTAAATAACTATTACTATTACTCTCAACAATTTCAAATATAGAATTAATGAACCCATCAATATTACTTATCAAGTATATACCTCCCTTTACAAACTTACGCTAATGATAACATATTTTACTATATTTGTAATATAATTTGTGTTTAACTTCATGTCTTTCTCTGAATCATTTTATTTATTGACTAAAATTTCAACAAATTATAATTGTATTGTATATTTTTGGTAATTTGTTAGCCTATAATGGAGTCAATATTTAGGTATTTTCATGCAACTTGATATAGTTATATAACCCCTGTCTACTACACTCTATAAGCCTCGCAAACTCAACGGCAGTAATCTCTTTGTCTTTCCATCGCTGATAATATTTATTGAAATTCTTGGGCAACTCTCTTTTAGGGCGACCTATAGCTTTCCCCGACTTCGTACCATTTATCATGGCATTTTGCACGCCTTCTCTTACTCTACCAACTATCAATTCACGTTCCATCTCTGCCACAGCACCGAGTACGGTTAGTAGAAACTGATACATATTGCCCTCAGTATTGAAACCCTCTTTCATAAAGTACACAATTGCACCCTTGTCCTTAAAATACTTGCACAGTTCTCTCAAGTCATCTACATTACGCCCTAAACGGCTTATGCCTTCGATATAGATTTTATCCCCATCTTTTACATCTAACTTCAATTGATTCAGTTGTGGGCGGTCACACTTAGCACCCGACATTTTATCACAATATACCTTATCGGCTCTTATATTGCTCATATCGAAAATAAATTCTTGCCTTCCTGTGCTTTGCTTGGTTGTTGATACACGCTGATAAATATACACCATATTGACTCACTCCTTAATATCGTTAATTTGTCTATAATAATGGTATTAGTAAACAATGTCAACAAAACCCTTTTGGAGTTTCTTTACACTTTTCAATGCCATTTTGATGCTTTACACACTATACTTATATCCGACAATGTAAACTTTAGTTTTTTTTACACTCCATAATAAAATATCTGCATATATCTGAAATTTTCTTTTTCATTTACTTTTGAATCGGTTATTAGGATATCCCTCTTGATAGAATAAGGCGAACGTAACAAAGTGAAGTGAGTGGGGGATGAAGGAGAGAAATCAATATAAATGTATTAAACAAAGCATCATTTAAATAGTAAATTAAAAAGTGTGCGACAATCTCGAAATCCCTGTTTATAGAAGTAATTTTGGTAATCGACCGATAACTTTTCCAATAGGTTATCAAGTTGCATGATTAACGCAAATGATTCACGAGATAATGTCTGTTTCAATTCCTTTAGAATATTACTGTATAGGTCATAAAATTCTGAATATTCAGTTGAATTATTAAAATCGATACTTAATTCGTCAATTCTATTATCAATAAATGATAATGCGAATTTTTCAAACTTCTCAGTAGAATTACCTTTATCAAACATATATAATCCCCTCCAATGATAGAAAATGGAGGGAAAATTAAAAAGCGCGGATAGGTAATAGCCCTACACGCACTCGTATTTGCAAATGAAAACAAAACCAAGTATAATAAAACTGGTTGCTGTGGTGGACAATGTCCATACGTGTGGGTGCTTCGAACACCTTCATGAGTTTCTAAGTGGTGAGACACTTAGAAATCACGGCAACTATTTAATTTTCCCTAAAAAAATTATATCATTATGCCATATTTTTGCAAGTTGTTTATATTTAGCACTTATAGGCCAAATCAATACTGATTGGCTCAATCCGTATCATGGCTACTAAAAAACACCTTAAAAACGGGGTTACGTTATAATACAGAAGGTTTTCTTAAAATACTTCCTCAAATATCTCTATTTTGCCTCGGACATCTGCTCGAAGTTCTTTTTATATTCCACTGCCTTACTACTCACAATTACACTTTCATCTAATTGGGTTAGTTGTTCATCTTTAATTATTACTCTCGGCTTGTAGTAGTTCTTGGTTTTAATATCTCCATGACCTTTTGACACCACTTTCGGCATTACGGCTAAATATCCATTTTTTTTAAGGTTACTTATGCTCCTCTTAATACTGCTTTCTGATACACTTAAAGCGGTTGCCATTTTCTTAATGCTCGGATAAATGTCTTTATTCTCACCACTTCCAAACAGTCTCAAAATATACCCATAAACCATTTTTTCTGTTGGGTTTAACTCTGTACTACGCAATATCGCTATTGGATATTTATAATATCCCACATTATCTCCTTGGAAGTACATAGCGTATTTTATTTCCGCATAATACAAATCCCCGGAGGCTGTTTTACTCAATCCCTTTTGTCGCCCTGTAGTAATTACTTCTCGTTCCTTCAAATCCTCAATAGCATCATTTATAACAGTTGTTCTCTTAATCCCTACTATATCGGATATGTCCTTTAAACGCTTAAATATGGTTTGACCGTGCCAATCCTCATATGACCTATACATAAACGCTAATGATACAACAAACCCATTTCCGCCCATTCCATTCAACTCATCGATAAACTTATTTGGTACACATACATAATTATCACTCATAATCTTCCCCCATTTGTCTGCCATTCTTATTCCAAAAATAAAAACCTATCCACTCACTTGGATAGGCTCTGCAATTCCTTTGCAACTGCTCTGTATATTAAATCCGACATTGAAATATTAAACTCCTCGGCTACATTTTCGAGCGTGCGTCTGAATTCCTCAGTAAATCTTACTGTAATCCTTTTAGTTAATTTTCCTTCACCGAACTCATATTGTCTTTTTTTTGCCATGCTCTCAATCCCCCTTAATATTAGTATCTTCAATAAATAGCTTACATTGTCAGCCATAATATACATGGATTGAGTAAATTAAGTGAGTTTACATTTTGACCTTATGATAATTGACATTGTGACCTCTCGATAATTAACATTTTGACCTTACGATAATTGACATTTTGACCCTCAATAAAAATTATCATATAAAGATTATTTATAAAAATTAATACAAATAAATATGATGAGGGTGCTACGCACCAAAACTAAAAAAAATATATATATGTAAGAATAACTAAAGAATAAGAAGAGGGAAGAGGAAGAGGCAGACTGCTCTTTCACTCATTCGCTATATGCTCATTAAACATTGCCTCCGCACATCCTATTAGTTCCAGACATTCCTGTTGCCCCTCTTTGGATAAGCTACTTTTAGTAACTCTGTCCCGCATCTTATCGCATATGATGCTTAGCCCGCCCTCAGAAAAAAAATACTGATATACTGTGCTACCCATTAGAAACTCAGTGTTTGGTGGTGAACATTCATAGTCTGTGATTGTTTCCATTACACATCTAACTACCATACTATATAGTGACAGGCAAGATTGCATCTCCTCACTTGGCTCTGTTATCACTTGTGACCTTTTTTCCAATAGTGCCTCAACTCGCTTAATTATTGCCTCTTTGTTCATCTTTAGCCTCCTAACTTATCAAGTTTCTCTTTTAGTGCCTGCAATGCCTCAACCTCTTCCGCCTTGCGTTCTTCCATGATTGTTCCAAGCATCTGATAGGCAATACTGCTCAATGCCTTTGCCTTCTGAACATTTATATCATCATTCTTTAACTGTACCCATATTGCTTTTAGTATCTTTCTGATGCCCGCAGGACTATCAAATTCATCTTTATAACGAGCCATAACTACCACCCCCCTAATTGTTATAAGCCTTGTCATTACTGGTTTTCGTCTCAAAAATGGTACATAAATCATATTCTTAAAAGGCGTTTAAACTCCTCGAATTCTTCCGCCTTATCATTTGTCACGACTGGATTTTCTATTGCCTCTATAGCGGTTGGGGGCGGTTCAGAACCCTCTTCCCATATTGGACAATACTTACCCTTTCTTGCCTCTATATACAGTTTTAAGCACTCAATTAGCATCTTATCGTTTGTCTCAAACTCACAATTAGCATTAAAATCAACTCCACTATTCAACATCTTTTGAGAAGTTATGGGGAAGTTTGGTATCAACTTGTATGCCAAATATAAATAAGGTCTATTACTGTAAAACCTTGCCATATTCAATCACCTCCGTATAAAATAAAAAAAGGAAAGGCTTGTGCCTCTCCTCAGACTAATCCTGCAAGTCTTATTTGCTCTAATTTTTTTCGCTTTTTTTCCTCTTCAATCAATGAAGCATTATCCATAATAAACTTATTTTCTGCATATGCTAAATTAGCTTTTCTGTTTTGCATTTGAGCGAGTTCACTTTTTAAGTTTCTTACAGTATCCATGCTTTCGATATTATCAAGCCTATTTTGATACTCATCCTGTATGCTTATTTCTTGCCATCCGTTTCTCATTCCACCATTTGCCCTGTGTTTTCTAATTTCCTGTTCATATTCAGCCTCAATCTGTTCTGTAGTTGTTTTAATCACTCTATCAATGGTATTCTTGTGTTCAGCAATCTTACCTTCAAGTTCTTTTAGTTCTGCTTTCACCGCAACTATATCTATATCAGCAAGCAACTCATTCAATTCCTTCTCTTGGTCGATTTTGTCATAATACCCCGTCTTGATTTTTATTGCTTCAATAACATTACCTTGTGCATACGCCTCTTCTAATGTCAATCTCTTATCCACATTAACAGGTTCGTCAACCTCCTCGCCCCTCATTCTACGGATTTTAGCAGCTATCATAGATTTTACTTTCTCCGCATTTTCTCTGTTTTGCCTTGCGATTTCCATATCTAATTCTTTTTCTCCCATTACCTTAGTCCTCCTATTATCTTTGAATTTGACTTAATTAAAAAATCCTCTACTGACTGGCTCGGTACTCTCCACCGTCCGCCTATTTTAATCCCTGACATTTTACCCGTTCTTAAATAAGAACTTACTGCTTGTACTGTGACACCTAACCCCTGTGCTACCTCTGTTACGGTCAACTCATTATTCATATAACCCGCCCCCTTAATAATATGCCTTTCAATATATAGCTCACATATTCAAATATTTAATACATTGCATAAAATAAAAAAAGCAACTACCGATTTAAGGCAATTGCTTTCATGCTTTATTATTATGCAAATCATGATTTAATCCTATCCGTTATACTTCCACATTTACTAAGATAGGCTTAGACTGTTACTATTTGCTCTTTTGAATATGAAATTCCTTGCTTATCTGCCCAAGTTGTAGTGACTACAAATTTATTAGCAGTGCCCATATGTACAATAATATGCTCCTCAAAACTCTTACTTGATTCAAGATACTCATAAGGTACTTTTTCTCTTAATACATTGGCTTCACTTTCTTCTGGAATCTTGAAGTCAACATTGTAGGCAGTAGCTTTACCTGAGTTCCATATTTTCAATTTGTAATTGTTTTTGGAAATATTTATAATACGGGCTTCGACACATGCCTTAGTCGCATCTTCACGTTCCTTTTCCTTCTCTTCTAACTCATACTTCTTAAGCTTTTCTTCAACATTATATAGCCGTGATTGAATCCTTTTTGCTTTTCTTGAATCAATAAATGAAATAATCGATATAATTATTGCCACAGTAGGGAACCCATATCTTACCAAGTCTATAAAGAAGCTTTTAAAAACCATCCAATAATCCATTAATACCCATCCTTACTTAAACATTTTCTTAAGTTCTTTCTTCAATTCCTTAATAGCCTCTTCTTTTATATCATCAATATTTGCATCAATTATGTACCTGTTATCCTCCATAAGTTGCTCCTTAGTTGTTACTCGACCACAATCAGAACACTTAATTTCTGTATTGTCATCAGCATCCTGTAAATCAATTTTCTCATCAATGCATGAAAATTGGTCATTTCCACAAACACTACATTTCATATTTACCCTCTTTTTTATTTCCTTCATAATATCATTAGCCTCCTTAATTTTTAATTCCATATAATAATTTTACATTAAATTCCAAACACTTCCAATACATTTTTTATCATAAATTGGGGTTGGTAAACTATTAGTTTCAAATACTTTTTACAACTGAATTAAAACAACATCTCTTCTTCAACGTAAATGCCCTCAAATCCCTTCCAAACGGTCACTAAGCCTCTATATTTTTCCGGTAGTTCCTTCCTATTATTAAGGATATTTACAATTTTATTTACTCTCTCTACGTTATCCTCAATGCCATGTACCCGCCTAAATTCTGAATCGGTTAATAGCCTTTGCAATATAATTAAATCCTCTATGACTAACCCCAAGTTCCTCAATCCCGCATCCGAATAATTTTCAGTAAATTCTATCATTCCGCACCCCCCAATATAGCTGATAGCATTTGTCGAGTTCTATTCCCACACATATATTATTCTATTCTACCAATGTACCTTATGTCCTCCTGTGTCGATAGGCTTTATTCGCTCCTTTGTCTATTAGTATATATTTGTTTATATATAGTATTGTAATTAAGGCTCATTTTTGAGCTGTCAGGCTTATAATAATATAAGCGAATATGCTTTTACCGTCTCCCTCATTTTTATAACTGTTTTTGCTGATATAGTGTGATGTGGATTTCTGAATGGTCTATGAGTAATCAAAGAAGTATTTCTCGGCAAAAGGCCTGAAATACTGTGTATTTTTGTTATTTGTACAGCTTCCTCGAATGTCATGTCTGGAAGTATAGACGGCAGCCTTTTTGCCAACATTGTTTTGCCACTACCGGGTGAACCTATCATTAGCATATTATGTGAACCGCAGGCAGCTACCTCCATTGCCCTCTTTAAACTAGCCTGTCCCTTAACGTCACAAAAATCCAAGCTTTCTTTAGTATTATGCATAAATATACTATCCACATTTATAATGTAGGATGGAATAATAATATCGCCATTCAGGTGTTTTATAATATCATTAAGGCTTTTTACCGGTAAAATGTTTACACTACTGAATACTGCCGCTTCATCTGAATTCGTTTCAGGTACAAATATATTCTTTATGTTATTTGCAGCAGCACAACAAACCATTGAGATAATTCCGTCGATTGGCTTTATACTCCCGTCCAGAGAGAGTTCTCCTAAGAACATGTATGAAGAAAGGTTGGTATTCTTTATTATATCCGAAGCTACAAGTATTCCTACTGCGATGGAAACATCATACATTGAACCTCCTTTCCTCAGACTTGCAGGAGCCAGATTTATTGTTATTCTCCTTACGGGAAAATCAATACCGCTGTTCTTAATAGCAGCTCTGACTCGTTCACGTGATTCTCTTACTGCCATATCGCCAAGTCCAACTACGTCAAAATTGGGTATACCATTGCTTATATCCGTTTCAACGTCAACAATACAGCCGTCAATACCCAAAAGAGCACAGCTCTTTACCTTTGAGACCATAAAAAAGACCCTCTCATTTAATTTTTAGAAATTTAGATGTAAAACACATTTTGAATATAACTAAAAGAAATTTTAAATAGAAACCTTACCAATTTAGACAAAATATTAAGAATTATAAGAAATGATATCGTTCTATTGAATAAAATTTTAACATAAAACTATAATAAAGTCAAAAAAACCCATTCACCAAAAATGAATGGGCTATATTTTTTATATAAACTATTCAATTTTTTCATCCCTAAGCAGTTTTCTAAGCTCGTCCATGAAAGTATTTATATCCTTAAACTGCCTGTAAACAGACGCAAATCTTACGTAAGCAACTTCGTCCATGGTTTTAAGCTTTGACATAACCATTTCACCAATGTCTTCTGTAGTTACTTCTCTTTGAAGTGAATTATGCAGTTGTGATTCGATATTTTCTACCATTTTTTCCAAATCGTTTATAGAAACAGGCCTTTTCTCACATGCTCTTAAGAGTCCATTCATTAGTTTATCCCTATCAAAGGGTTGTCTTGACTTGTCCTTTTTAATTACCATCAGGGGTAGACTTTCAACTTTTTCATATGTGGTGAACCTTCTGTTGCATTTTGTACATTCACGTCTTCTTCTGATAGCAGAACCTTCATCTGTGGGTCTGGAATCAATGACCTTATCTTCTATAAAACCGCAAAATGGACACTTCATTTGTTTATATCCTCCTGTTGTAAAAGCAAGTGTTTTTTATGCTGATTCCATTTTACCTTATTTGATAATATTTGTATACCTAGAGCCGCTATCATTCTAAAAACTTTCTGATAATATTCTCGTTCATTTCAACCAGTATTATTTCGTCACCAACCTTTATAATGCTTTCCCATGGAATTATGTATTCATTGTCCTTTCCAAACATCCCAAACCATTTGCCTGGTATAGGTACTACTATACCCTCTATTCTTCCGTCATTTAGGTTAATTTCGACATCTGAGACCATTCCTAGCCGTGTACCATCAGAAACATTTATAACTTCCTTATCCTTCAGGCTGCTTGCTCTTCTCATTTATTGACCTCCGCAATCAAAAAATTAGGACATATATTAATAATTATATGTCCTAATTTTTTTGTTATGAAATATTTAATTCTTTATATTTATTAAATATACTTCTTCATATGCATTAATGCTGTCTTTTCAAGTCTTGATACCTGTGCCTGAGAAATTCCTATTTCATCCGCAACTTCCATTTGAGTTCTTCCTTCAAAGAATCTGAGATTGAGAATAAGTTTTTCCCTATCATTAAGTTTACGCATGGCTTCTTTCAGAGAAATCGTTTCCAGCCAATTCTCGTCAATATTCTTGTCGTCACTGACCTGATCCATTACATAAATAGCATCTCCTCCGTCATGGTAAACGGATTCAAACAACGATATAGGGTCTTGAATTGCATCCAAAGCAAAAACAATATCTTCCTTGGGAAGTTGAAGTTCCTGAGCCAGTTCTGCTATTGTAGGCTCTTTTGAATTTTGTGTTGTAAGCCTCTCCTTTGCCTGTAATGCTTTATATGCAATATCTCGCAATGAACGGCTGACTCTTATGGAGTTATTGTCTCTTAGATACCTTCTGATTTCTCCTATTATCATTGGGACTGCATAAGTTGAAAACTTGACATTCTGACTTACATCAAAATTATCAATAGCTTTTATTAAACCTATACATCCTACCTGAAACAAATCATCTACATATTCTCCTCTATTATTAAATCTCTGAATAACACTTAATACAAGCCTGAGATTTCCATTTATAAACTCATCTCTAGCAGAATTATCGCCTTTGTGCATTCTTTCAAATAGTACTTTTTTCTGTTCGTTAGTGAGAACAGGAAGTTTAGATGTATTAACGCCACATATTTCAACTTTATTGATAAGCATATAAAAAACCTCCAGAGCAATAATAACTGTGCAATATCATTATTGCCATGAAGGCCTAATTTATACTGAATTAACATCCAAAATATTTTTCTTGAAACCCTTGACAAGCTTGCTTTTGAGGGCTCAACGGCTTCTCTCTAGGTCATCCTGCTAATCTCTTTTTTTAGTCTGCTGATAATTCTTTTTTCAAGTCTTGAAATATAAGATTGAGATATACCCAACATATCTGCCACTTCTTTTTGGGTTTTTTCAACACCGTTGGATAGTCCGAATCGGAGCTCCATTATTTTCTTTTCTCTTACTGATAATTTTTTCATTGCTGTAGCAAGAAGCTCCTTGTCAACCTCGTCCTCAATACTCCTATGAATCATGTCGTTATCGGTTCCAAGTATATCCGATAACAGCAACTCATTACCATCCCAATCGATATTTAAAGGTTCATCAATAGATATTTCTGCCTTAACTCTGTTATTTCTTCTCAAATACATAAGTATTTCATTTTCAATGCATCTTGATGCATATGTTGCAAGCTTAATATTTTTTGAAGGGTTGAATGTATTTATAGCCTTTATCAAACCTATAGTACCTATGGAAATCAGATCTTCTACTCCTACACCTGTGTTTTCAAACTTTCTTGCAATATAAACAACCAGTCTGAGATTTCTTTCAATTAAAATGCTTTTAACGCCATAATCGCTTTGTTCAAGCTTATTAAGGAGGTATGTCTCTTCGTCGAGGGTAAGAGGTGGCGGCAGAGCCTCACTGCCTCCTATGTAATGTACAGGAAATACACTCCCAATCTTAAATTTCCTTAATAGCGTTTCGTACTTGATAAGTAAGTACATCTTACATCTGGATACAAAATTCATTTAGCTGTCCCCTTTCAAATATGTATATAGTAATTCAGCCTACGCAACCAGTTCCGGACCAAGCAGTGCCTTGTACTTTTCATTCCTTGACAGGGACCTGTTGTATATACCTACAATCACATTTTTTACATCCCTTTTTTCTTCTTCCTCACCTATTTCAATAAAATCAGGTTTAAACCCTATAAGCATTCCGTTTTCTTTGCCCAAAGAGCTAAAAGGTATCAACCTGAATCTTGAAAACCACTTAGAAGTTGAAATTGTTGTAGTTACACAGCTTAAATCGTCTTCCTTTGAATTTTTAAAGATATCCTTTATCTCTATTGGAAGTAGTTCTTCCAGTGCGTTAAATTCTACAACCATTACAGGATTATTTGTTAAAGGGTCCTTTAATGAATTGCCGGTATCTACTAAAGCAGGAAACCCTATCTTTCGGTTATCAAAGGTAATTTTAACCGGTATCAGTAGATTTTCTCTGGTAAATTTACTTTGAATGACTTCCATAAATATTTTTATGATTATACCCACCGTAACAAGTGAAAAAAACATCAAGCTCCACTTTGATTGTCCAAATACATAAACAATACCATTTTTCACAAAACCCCCCTGGTCGTTGAAGAACAAGAAAGCAAGTGCCGCGCCGGCAAATATAAAAGTTGATATGTAAAAGATTACCAATGTTTTAATGAATGTCATAATCTTCCTGGGAGAAAAGGTTACAGCAATTATAAAGAAGGATAAAAGTATCTTTGCTAAAGTAGTATAGAACACTTTTATATCAGGTTCAATTATGATTATGCCAACATATAAGGCACCTATTATCGCACCTGAAAATAATCGCAAAGTACTGGTTCTGTATCTGCAAAACTTTGAAGTAACATATAGGATAAGATAATTGATAACCAAATTTTCAAGTATAAGAACATCCAAATAAATTTCCACTTTTATACCTCACAATTACCAAAGACCTGTACGGAAATTATATCTATTAAATTATTATTCAAGCCTTTTTGTTTTTATGTTTATTATACATAGTTAATTAACAAAAGTTTGTCAAAAAGAAATGTAGAAAAAGAATTTTCATATGACAAAATAGGTTTTCAAAAACCTCTAAAATGCAAAAAACCCGTTGGAATTTCCAACGGGCTGTAAATGCGATAAATTAATCGAATTTGTGCTCTATTTATTTAAATCTGTTTCTTCTCAGGAAAGTTGGTATATCAAGTTCATTGTCAACTGACATTGAACCTGAAGAATTCTTCTCTTGGGATACTGAACCGTAACTTCCGCTTTCAACAGGCGTTGAAGCATTTGCAGTTACAGGATTTTTAACTACTTTTTCAACAGGCTTCTCAGTCTTCTTAAGGATAGGACTAGTCTCAAAACCGGTTGCAATAACTGTTATCATAAGTTCATCTTTGAGATTATCATCAATAACAGCTCCAAAAATTATATTTGCTTCGGGGTCAGCAGATTTCTGCACCAGTTCAGCGGCAGTATTTACTTCAAACAGACCCAAATCAGGTCCTCCAGTAATATTAACAAGAACTCTTCTTGCTCCTTCAATTGATGTTTCAAGAAGCGGACTTTGAATTGCCTGTTTTGCTGCATCTTCTGCCCTGCTTTCACCGGATGCTCTTCCAACACCCATGTGAGCCAAACCTGAACTAAGCATTATTGTTTTTACATCGGCAAAGTCAAGATTTACCAATCCGGGAACTGCAATCAAATCTGAAATACCCTGCACACCCTGACGTAATACATCATCAGCCATTCTGAAAGCCTCTACCATAGTTGTTCTCTTCTCAACAACCTGAAGGAGCCTGTCATTTGGAATTGTCACCAAAGAATCAACTGAATTTTTAAGGTTTTCTATACCTCTTTCAGCATGCTGCATACGGGTTCTGCTTTCAAACATAAAAGGTTTTGTTACAACAGCTACAGTAAGAATACCCATCTCTCTTGCAAGCTGTGCTACAACAGGAGCTGCACCAGTTCCTGTTCCGCCGCCCATACCGGCAGTAACAAAAACCATATCGGCACCCTTTATCGCTTGAGCAATTTCATCTCTGCTCTCATTGGCTGCTTTTTCCCCAGTTTCAGGATTTGCTCCTGCACCAAGACCCTTAGTAAGCTTGTCACCTATCTGAATCTTTGTATTGGCTTTTGATAAAAATAATGCCTGCTTATCAGTATTAATCGCTATAAAATCCACGCCTCTTAACCCGGCTGCTATCATCCTGTTAACGGCATTGTTACCACCGCCGCCGCAACCAATAACTTTAATTTGGGCAAAATGGTCCATGTCAATTTCGAAATCTAGCAATTTAAATCCCCCTTTAGCATTTGTAATAAAACTTGATGTGTATATCTATTAAATTCAACGGAATAAATTGTCTTTTTTTATATATAGCGTAGAAAAACACATAATAATACTATATATTATAAAAACAAATAAGGCAAGTTTTGATTTTATTGCCTAGTAAAAAAATTCTTTTAAGGCATTTAATGCCTTTTTAAAAAATGAAGTTTCTTTGGCTTTTTTTACAGGTTTTAAATCAGTTTTTTTACTGATAGAACTTGTTGTACTTGCTTCTCTTTCCTGTTTTCCTATATAACTGATTATACCGGCTGCGGTACAATGTTGCAGGCCGGATAAACTTCTTACCTTTGGTGATGCTACCCGTACCGGCATATTGAATATCTCATTTGCGATTTGTACCGCTCCATCCATTGCAGATATTCCGTTTCCAGAAAGTACCACTCCCGCACCGTAATTACCGGGGCAGTTTTCTTGAATAAGATCATAGCATATACTGAACATCTCATAAACTCTTGCTTCAATTACTTCTATAATATCTGAAACCTTAATATTCTTTTTAAAACTCTCGCTGATATCGTTTACGGTTATATCCTGATCGAATTTAATAAGAGCTGTGGAGGCCAGTTGAAGTTGTTTTTTAATCTTTTCCGCTTCTGAATAAGTAATTTTAAGAGCTATAGACAAGTCATTGGTTATGTGATCTCCTCCAACAGGAATGCACTTATTCATAACCAACATCTCATTTTTGAAAACACTTATTTCTGTGGAACCTCCTCCAACATCAATAAGCACTACTCCCATTTCCTTTTCGTCGGGAGCTAAAATGCATTCTCCCGCAGAAAAGCCTTCGGGTATAATCCCATCAACTTTTAAACCTGCTTTTTCCATACTTCTTACAATATTCTGTACAGAGATAATCTTTCCTATTACTACGTCAAAATCTCCCTCAAGCTTTGTTCCCTTCATACCTACAGGATCTGTTATACCATCGTAGCCGTCTACTATGTACTGTCTGGGAACAACATCAATGATCTCACTACCTTCGGGTATATCCATAGCACCCGCAGAGTAAAGAAGCTTTTGTACATCGTTCCTTGATATTTCCTTATTTTCGCTAGCAACAATAGTAAAATTTTTATGGTTTTTAATATCCACATGCAATCCTGAAATATTTACATATGCAGTAACAACTTTGATTTCTGCCTGAGCTTCAGCCATTTTTACCGAATTTCTGATAGATGACGAAACCGCCTCAATATCTATAATAATTCCTTTTTTAACCCCAGTACAAGGATCAGTTCCTTTACCTAAGACCTCTACCTCGCCCATGCTGTTAATTTTTCCAATTACCGTACTTACTTTGGAAGTACCTATGTCAATTCCTACAATGATATCAGACACCGAACTGACCCCCTAAAAAGTGTATCTTTAGTACTTTACGTAACATTCTAATCTAAACATCCTCTTTTACTATATTATCTTTTTTAAACATTTTATTCAATAGATATCTTCTAATTAAAGCAAAGTTTAAGAAAAGTCTGTTACCGAAGGCAAAAATGGCTGCAAAGTATATTTGTATTCCCAGTTTGTCCCCAATATAAGCAAGACCGGCTGCAAGCAACGCATTTCCAAAAAAGCCTGACAGGAATATTTTCATCTCAAATTTTTTGTTTATTGACGCAACTATCCCACCAAAGACAGAGTCTAATGCAGCAAGTATGGCCACCGCTACATATGTAAAGTACTCTGATGGTATCGTTATTGGAATAAACATGCCTGCAATTATTCCCAGAATTAATCCTAAAATCGGTATCATATTAACCTCCATGAGCCTCAGATGTATGTATTTTAATTATTCAGCCGGAGCAAAGAATGGGTACTTTCCCGTCGTAAAATCCAGTGTACCCTTTTGCTTGGCAGTAATATTATTAACAAATAATTTTCTGAAGAAACCTATTTTGTAATCCAAATCATCCATGTCACCAAACTTTACGGTAACCCTGTTTTCAAATACAGCTGTTACAGCACCGGGATCTGACATATTAACTGCTGTTAGCTTTGGGTACAGTTTTGGTTTAGTATCCTTATCATTCTTTGTAAGAGCATTACAAAAATTCATCAAGTCTTCCAATGTATCTTTATTCTTAAATTTTACCTCTTGTCCCAATTTAAAGCTATCCAACGAATTACCTATTATTTTGAAATATTTCTTTATTTCATTCTGGTTTGTAAGAACTTCCAATGCATACCCCTGTTTATCAATCAACAGGCTTGTCCCTTTATTGTCGAGTATACAAAAAGGTGTTCTCTCCGTCACCTTTATTTTTATGGACTTTGGTAGGAAAGGTCTTATACTGATTGAGCTTATGTATGGCATAGACGTAGAAACTGCTTCTTCCCTGTCTCCGAACCTTAGAGTTAACAGATTCTTTGGTTTCTCTCCAAGCATTTTGAACACATTCTGGCCTGTAACAAGCCCTGAACGCAAAATTATTTCATTGGCTTGGTATTTTTTATTTCCAGTAACATTTATGTTATCTACAATAAAAAGTGAAGATCGGACGAATAAAACAACTGCCGTCACAATTAAAACAAATGTAAATAACTTTTTTAGCCTTCTTATTTTAAATCTGTATTTTTTTTTCTTTTTATCTTTTGTAGTTTTTAAATTTTTCTTTTGACTATTATTCATTCGCTTTTATACCCTTATAATTTTTGCACCTAAAGCAGACAGTTTATCTTCTATCTTGTAATATCCTCTGTCAATATGCTCAAGGCCTGTAACTATAGTTTCTCCTTTTGCTGCTAATCCGGCAAGAACCAAAGCCGCACCTCCACGTAAATCTCTTGCTACAACCTGTGCGCCGTTAAGGCCGTCAACACCTTTTATAACAGCCACACGACTGTCTATTCTGATGTTTGCACCCATTTTCAAGAGTTCGTCAACATGTTTGTATCTGCTTTCAAATATTGTTTCAATTATAATGCTAGTGCCTTTACATATTGAAAGCAATGTCATCAGCTGTGCCTGCATATCTGTTGGGAATCCCGGATAAGGTAACGTCCGTACTACTTCAATTGCGTCTAATCGTGTTCCGGCACTCATCTGGATGTCGTTCCTTTTTATGGAAATCTGACAGCCTATTTCCCTTAAAACTGATGCAATTGATATGATATGTTCAGGTATAATGTTCTTTATTGTTACATTACCGCCTGTAATAGCAGCAGCAACCATGTATGTACCCGTAATTATCCTGTCTGGGATTACAGTATGCTCAACATTGTTCGGTTTTTTCTCAAGGCCTTTAATTCTTATTACGCTTGAGCCTGCTCCGGTTACCCTTGCACCGATTTTTTGAAGGAAGTTCTGCAAATCTACAATCTCCGGCTCTTT
This sequence comes from Bacillota bacterium, assembly GCA_023412275.1. Classification (GTDB taxonomy): domain Bacteria; phylum Bacillota; class Clostridia; order Acetivibrionales; family DSM-1351; genus Ruminiclostridium. The sequence goes on along the minus strand of JAEYNY010000150.1, from coordinate 2,729 downwards.
TGCTGCGTTTCTGATAATAGTGTCTCCCTGTGCATAAACAGCAGCTATCATGGTATTTTCTGTTGCACCTACACTGGGATAATCAAGGTAAATGTCGCAGCCCTTCAGTCCGTCTGTCTCGCATAATATGTATCCGCCGCTTATATCATCTATTTTTGCACCAAGGCTTCTTAATGCTTTTAAATGCAAATCAATAGGTCTTGGGCCTAATTCACAACCACCTGATTGTGTTATTCTGTTGGCATCATACTTTTATAATTATATCATAACGTAATATTACCCATCAATGAGATATAAAACATAAGAAATTTGTTAAAAATCAAAATAGTATATTTAAAAGCAAACTCAAGATGATATAATGTTTACTAAAAGTTATTTAATTTTTGGTCTTTAACTTACTTAGGAGAATATATGAACTTCAGGAAAATATTAACAATAATAGTATCAAAATTAACCATAAGAATACTCAGAATACTGAAAAAAGGTGGTACAACCTTGCCCGGTAAGGTTGCGTTCAAATTATATCCTGATATTCTAAAATCAATAGCAAAAGACTTTGAAATAATCATGGTTACGGGAACTAACGGTAAAACGACAACTTCCAGAATTATTGAAGAGATTCTGAAAAATAATAATGTTGATTACATAACCAACAAATCAGGTGCAAATTTGTTAAGCGGTATAACTACAACTTTTATACAAGCGGTTTCCCCCTTGGGAAAGCCAAAACACAAGACAGCTCTTATTGAAAGTGATGAGGCGGCATTTAATCAGGTTACAAAACATCTCCAGCCAAAGTCTGTAGTAGTTACCAACTTTTTCAGAGACCAGTTGGACCGATATGGAGAACTCTATTCGACATTGAATGCTGTTAAATCGGGTTTGGACAGGCTGGATGAGAAAACTACCCTTATACTCAATGCCGACGATTCAATGTGTGCATCACTTGGGCACAAAACAGATAAGCCTGTATTTTACTATGGTTTCGGTGAAACTGCCAGTCAGCAGAGTATAGAAAATATCAATACTGATGCCATGTTCTGTATTTTCTGCAAAGGAAAATACCAGTACAAAAACCATGTATATGGTCATTTGGGCGGATTCTATTGCCCTGAATGCGGATATTCAAGACCCGCTGCAGACCTAGAGTGTATTGGTATTGAAGAAGCCGGAAGCAGTTATACAACTATCAAGTGGAAATGTTCTAAGGCGTTAGACACCGGCGAGGCTGAATATACAACCCGAATTAATCTTCCCGGCCTCTATAATGTATATAATGCAATGGCTGCAGCAGCATGTGGACTTTCACTTGTATACAGTCACGAAACTGTGCAGAAGGCTATGGAATCCTTTGAATGTGGCTTCGGCAGAATGGAAACTATCAATGTTGGAGATAAATCAATAAAATTAATCCTTGTAAAAAATCCTACAGGTTTTAATCAGGTACTTAACTTCCTGACCCTTGACAGCCAGCCACTTAATATAGCCTTCCTTATTAATGACAAGTTGGCTGACGGAACAGACATTTCTTGGCTTTGGGATGTCGATTTTGAACATTTAAATACCGCAGGTGACAGAATCGTCAATCTTATAACCTCCGGTATAAGAGGTGAGGATATGGCTGTACGTCTTAAATACAGCGGCCTTGATACAAGAAAAATAAGAATTATAAAAGATTATCAAAGGGTTATTGATGAGGGACTAAAAGCTGTTGCTGCCGGGGGATGTTTTTATATCCTGCCTACTTACACAGCTATGTTGGATAACAGAGGTATTCTAAAGAAAAAGTTTAATTTAAAGGAGTTCTGGAAATAGATATGTATCAACTAAAAATTTGTCATTTATACCCTGATCTTTTAAACACTTATGGAGACATGGGAAACATACTTGCTCTGAAAAGACGTGCTCAGTGGCGTAATATAGATGTGTCAGTAACCAATGTCACAATCGGGGACAGTTTCAATTCGGAAGAGTACGATATTGTTTTTCTCGGAGGCGGCCAGGATTACGAGCAGGAGATTATTCAAAACGATGTACTGACCCAAAAGGGCGCAGAGATCAAAAATGCAGTAGAGGGCAATAAGGTATTCCTATGTATCTGCGGAGGATATCAACTAATGGGAAAATATTATAAGACCTGGGACGGAAAAGAACTTGAATACTTGGGTGCACTTGATTTATGGACAATCGGTGGCAAGGAAAGAATGATTGGAAATATTGTATTTGAAAGCGAACTGATTTCAGATAACGGCTCACCTCTCAAAATCGTTGGATTTGAAAATCATTCGGGACGGACTTATTTGGGTGATAGTGTTCGTCCTTTGGGTAAAGTTCTTTCAGGTAATGGTAATAATGGTACTGATGGGTTTGAAGGTGCGGTTTACAACAATGTGTATTGCTCCTACTCCCATGGAAGCCTCTTGCCTAAGAATCCTCATCTGGCAGATCATCTGATATCTATAGCTTTAGAACAAAAGTACGATGAATTTAATGGTCTTAGTCAGTTGGAAGATGTTTTTGAGAATGCAGCAAGAGTGACCATGATACAAAGGATATTAAAATAGTGATAAACCCTCAAAAAACCATTGACTTTTGATTATAGTGCATGTTACTATAGTTCTAATACAATATTTGTAAGTAAATGTGATGAATGGGAAAAGTAGACTTTACGAGTCTTTAAAGCGAGCAGTGGTCTGGTGGAAGCATTGCAGGATAGTATTTTTGAAGTT
>JAEYNY010000102.1 GCA_023412275.1 Bacillota bacterium | reverse complement strand
CTTTCAGCCGGACCAGGGCCCATTTCCCCTTTAATCTTCTTCCCTTAAGCATAAACTTGAGCGAACCCTTGTTAAGTCCTTCGTCCACATCCGACTGAGGTTCCCAGAAGCCTTCGTCCCAGAGCATCACAGTTCCGCCGCCGTACTCCCCCTTTGGAATAATCCCCTCGAAGTTCCTGTATTCCAGGGGATGATCCTCCACTTGCACGGCGAGCCTCTTGTCACGCGTATTATAGGATGGTCCCTTGGGCACTGCCCAGCTTAAGAGTGCCCAGTCCCATTCAAGGCGGAAGTCGAAATGATCCCTGCTGGCCATATGGTGCTGAACCACAAACCTTAGACGCCCTTCGGGATCTTCAGGCTCTCCCGGTTTTTCTGGTTTTTCCGGTATAGCTTCGTGGCTTCCTTCTGATCTTCCTGCAGGCATTCCTGCAGGTTCTCCGGTCTTGTCAAAATTCCTTTTCCGGTTGTATTCTTTCAATCCTTTAGCCATTCTCATCACTCACCTTTTCGAAAAAGTAAAAGCAATGCCTGCATTTTTTATTACGTAGATTAATGGACTATACTATATTGTAAGTATATATGTATCCTTCATACACTTAATATGTTCTGTTTTATTATTTATCTTCGTAGAAAGGGAACGAAAGCTGCAGTGCAGAGATGCCAAAAGACATATACTAACGCCTTGTCAACTCGCCGATCTGCTCTACGCAAACAAGAAAATTATCTATAGACTACTCAATGACGGTAAAATTAATTCTTCCTAGGTCTGGAAACAACATAGAATTGCCCATCAAAGTTTAGAGGAATATATTATATATGCTATCAAAACAACAAAGGCCACAGCTTCGAACCGTAACAGGTACAAAGTAGCGTGTGTCACGTCCGGTGTAGGGAAATGAACCAACGGGTGTGGACGGTGGCATGAATCCAAGTTGTACGATCCTGCAGCCGTAGATGCCGGTCCGGGACAAGCGGCACCGGGCATTCCGGCATCCCCTGCGCCTGCTGCGGAGGAAGGCAGCGGGGGAGACAAAACAAAAGAGGCTGGATTTACTCCAAGCCCCATCTACTGCCAATACTTATCGGCACTCAAATTCTGCATAAAGCGTATAGCCTACACTTTCCCAATTAATCTCTCTTTTATATTGGATTATTGCACTTCCATTCTACATCCAAGCCGGAAAAGTCATCTAGGTATCTGGACAATACTTTTTCTAAGTCTTCTACGCTATTAATGTCGGTAATAAAGAGTCAATAAGTTCTTCGTCTGATATATCCCATTCGTTTTCAATTAACTCTTTTTTCACTTCATATTATCTAAGCCAGAAAAATATACTCCGTTTATTATCATTCAAAGACTTAGAAACGTTAATGCCAACCCTTTTTCATTATATTGATATGTAATTAAAAAAAGCCCGCAATTCATCGGATGTTACAGTAATTTCCTCTACAAATGAATTGCCTGAGATACCGTGGTTGTCTTGCCCGTTCCGCATGCTGAAAGATTCTCTTGATCCGGCAAAGTACATGGTCTTGTATCTTGCGGATTCCAAATTGGCGCCAGGACATTTCTACAAGGGGCTCCTGGAACAACTAGGTGTAAAGGCAATGTTCTACCGGGGCGATACCAAGCGGCAACTCCATCATGAAATCGAGCTACTACGCGGTATTCGGCATCTGCAACCGGTTGTCATTGTCGATGAGGCACACCTGCTGGACCGCGAGATGCTGGAAGAAGTGAGGTTTCTACTGAACTTCAGGGTGGACTCACAGAGTCCCATGGTACTGATACTGGTTGGGCAGAGTGAGCTTTGGAACAAGCTCCACATGCAATCCTACACGGTGATAGGCACAGACCGGAGAGTACGTCAGAACGCACCTTTCTTACGCAGGGACGGAAGATGATATTTTCTCTGATCAGGCGGTTGATGAAGTATTCCGGTTCTCCGGAGGAGCCGCCCGACTAGTCAACAAGGCTTGACTAATTGCTTGATTTATGGAGCTCAGAACGGCAGGCATATTATTGACGATCACATGGTGAAGCTGGTCATTCAGGGAGAATTGTCTTAATTCTCCCTTGCCCTGGCAAGGGGCAGGGTATTTATGTCACATCCGGACAACAATTCCGGCAACATTTTGGCAGTTAACACCGTCTATTGCTGGACACTATGCGGCAGCTTTAACAATTTATATAAAAACAGCATGACTACTTTACATAAAAATAGAAATAAGTATTTGTGCGTTGAAAAGATATAAAATATTTGTTGTTTTCGTAAATGTTGTTGCTAAATCAACAAAACCTTTCTCTCAATGACTTCTAAGGTATAATTTTACATTTACAACATCAGCGGTTATAATATTAGCATATATTTGTTTGATAAGCGTGTTAAGAAATGTAAACAGATTTGATTGGTTATTAAGTAATATACGGGAGGAAGATAATGTATCGAATTTTTATTGTAGATGATGACATTGAGTTATGCAAAGTAATTAAATTACGGCTACAAAAAGAGAACTATTATGTAGATGTTTGTAATGATGGAGAAGAAGCAATAAAAACAATTTTACAAAATGGAGACTATGATTTAGTTGTATTAGATATAATGCTCCCGAAAAAGGATGGATTTGAAGTACTGATGGAGGTAAGAAAGAATTTTTTTGCACCTATACTAATACTAACTGCAAAAGATAGCGAAAACGATAAGATATCTGGATTAAGGATGGGAGCTGATGATTATTTAACAAAGCCATATTTGCTAAATGAATTTGTTGAAAGAATTAATTCCCTCATAAGAAGATATAAGAGGTTTAACAATAAAACACCTGTAAACGATATTATGCTGTCTTTTCAAGGTATAACCATTAATTACTCAAAAAGAGAAGTATATATCAATAACCACTTAGTTCAATTGACTCCAAAAGAATTTGAAATACTCTATTTTTTAGCAAGAAACAATGAACAGGTATTTACCAAAAAGCAAATACATCACAATTTATGGGAAGATGAATATTCATTCGACGATAATAATATAATGGTTCACATCCAGCGCCTACGAAAAAAAATTGATAATCACTCATTACAGTATGAGTTTATCCAAACAATATGGGGAATCGGATACAAATTTGTTGGAAAGGAAAGAGGATGAACAGTATATACATCTTAGCATTAATTGACACAATAGTTATACTAATAATTATTGTTATATTGTTATCTCTTTGGTTAAGGCAAATATTAGATAACATTAAAAAAGCCGAAAAGAACCTTGATAATATTCTAACTAATGAAAGCAGCAGGCAGATTGTTATTAAAGACCATTCACTAGAAAATCTTCTTTTTAAAATGGTAGATGTAATGCACACACAGGAAGCAATAGTCGCAAGTCTTAAGAAAGACATTGAAGCTCAGCAAATAGTTTTAACTAGTTTATCACATGATGTAAGAACGCCTTTGGCGTCATTGATTGGCTATCTGGAAGCATTGCAGCAGAATTTAGTTACAGATAAAGATAAATCGGAATATATACTGGTAGCCACAAAGAAAGCCTATGATCTGAAAAGTTTTACAGATGACCTCTTTGAATGGTTCAAATTGTGCAATACAAATGGAATAACTCTATCCATAGAAGAAATTGATATTAATGAGCTTACAAGAAACATTATTATTGATTGGCTCCCATTACTTACAAAAAATGAGATCGAACTACATGCAGATATTCAAGATGAGGAAATCAAGTTAAATATTGATAAAAATGCCTACAACAGAATAATTAACAACATTATACAAAACACAATAATGCATAGCCAATGTAGTCAAATACATGTTTCAGTAGAAGAAATGACTTCATATGTGAAGATAATAATTAAGGATAATGGAATAGGAATCGAAAATGTAGACATGCCATATATATTTAATTGGCTTTACAAAAGTGATAAGACTCGTGGAGGAAAAGGAAGTGGACTAGGATTGGCAATAGTTAAGCAATTAGTTATTTCTATGGGTGGAAACATTAATGTAGAAAGTATTTACGGTGAAGAAACAGAATTTTTTATATCATTTCCTAAAGGGAGGAAGGCATTAGGTGAAAATAATAGTTTGGTTTAGATAAAAATTAAGGAAAAAGTTAGGATTTCTCAAGTGTTATGTAAGAAAATGGGTTTATAATAAAAAAAGGAGACAATTATCAGCTAAAGCATAAAGTGAGGGAGAACTATTTTTGGATAATTATGTAATCGAAACACAGCATTTGGTTAAAAAGTTTTCCAATAATATAGTCATCAATAATGTGAACCTTCATATAAAGGAAGGCAGTATTTATGGTCTTTTAGGCAGAAATGGGGCAGGTAAAACAACAATAATGAAATTATTGCTTGGATTACTACAAAAAGATATGGGATCAATAAATTTATTTGGCAAGAGAGTTGACAGCTATAAGCAGATTCCATATCAAAGAATTGGCAATATGATTGAGTCTCCTGCATTTTACCCTAACCTAACATCTACAGAGAACCTGGAGGTTTTTGTAAAAATGAAGGGCGTATCTCAACGGGACTGCATCCAAAAAACACTTGGACTTGTGGGACTTCCATATGCAGATACAAAACTTTACTCACAGTATTCACTAGGAATGAAGCAGAGGCTTGCCCTTGCGAATGCATTGTTATTAGAGCCGGAGGTATTGATATTAGACGAACCCATAAATGGTCTTGACCCGGCCGGAATAGTAGACATAAGAAATATATTGCTTGAAATAAATTCTTCGAAAAAAACTACTATATTGCTATCCAGTCATATTCTATCAGAAGTGGCTGAAATAGCCGACACAATCGGTATTTTACATAGTGGAATACTTTTGGAAGAACGAACAATGGATAGTCTAAATCAAGAGCATAAGCAATATACCCGGATTTCTGTTTCATCTACATCAGAGGCTGCCTTTATCCTTGAAGAGAAATGTCATATTCGTGATTATAAGAAAATATCTGAAAGTATAATCCATATTTATGATTGTACGCTGCCGATGGGAAAAGTAAATAAAATACTTAATGATGACGGAATATTGGTAGAGGAGATAGTTTCCCATAATACTTCTTTAGAGGATCATTTTTTAAAACTCACAGGAGGTGTACAAATTGCTCAATAATATATCTGCTGAGATAAATAAGCTTAAGAGGAAAAAAATCTGGATATTTCCTTTGATTGATGCAATTATTATTGTATTGCCACTCTTGGTACTTATACATCAGAGTAAAACACTGTCTGCTCAAGACGCATATTTTAAAACATATCCGGTATTATTTTTCTGTACAATTATTCTTCTTAGCTTGTTTGCTTTTATAATATTTCATGTGGATTTTAAGAATAATATGCTTAAGCAAATTTTCACTTGTTCTATAAAGCCGCTTACATATATTGGCTCGAAATTATTTGTTATCTTTTTTATGGCTGTAACGCTTATTTACCTATCTGCGATAGAAATCGTACTATTTGCGTTGTTTTCAAACGGACGCATACAGATGTCATGGATGGATATAGCATTTATTTGCTTGATGTCATTTATTGATTCAGTATTGATTTTTTCAGCATTAATTCCTGTGTTTTTTGTTATAGTTTTATTCAAAAAGTCGGAAGTTCTTTCTGTTTTTTTTACTCTCCTATACCCTTTACTGCTAATTATGGCAACTATGGGAAGAATGAATGTCGGTTTTCTAAATAATATTCATCCTCTGCTTAGTGCGGGCATAATACATAACGTCTTGATGTATACATATATTCCTCCGGAAAACTATGGTATCCAATTAGATCCGACACTAAACCCAATGACAGCATCAATTAATATTATCTTATCTGCATTTATATTTTTATTGCTAAGCGTTAAATTAGTCAGGCTTGAAAAAAATTAAATAGATTATAACAACAAAAAGGGGCGAATTGAAATGGTTAATATCAGAATGGCAGAGGGAAAGCCTAATTACGCAGATGGTAATTATTTGACATTGACGTTTTCTGTAACACAGGAGTGTAATTTGGCATGCACTTATTGCTATATGAAGGGTAAGAACAATCAGCATAGAATGAGTCTTGAGATGGGTAAAAAAATTGTGGACTTCATTTTGACTGATGAATACATTAATGAACTAACAGATATTGTGGTATTCGATTTCATCGGAGGAGAACCGCTTCTTGAAATGGATTTAATAAGTGATTTATCTGACTATATTGTCCTAAAGATGTATATGATGAACCATAAATGGTTTAATAGCTATAGTTTTTCTTTTTCCACCAATGGGACATTATATGGAAATGAAAATGTAAGGAAGTATATATCTAGGCATCGTGCAAACTGCAATTTTGGTTTTAGCATTGATGGAACTAAAGAAAAACATAATTTAACACGTATCAAGAAGGATGGCAGTGGTTCTTACGATGATGTAGCTAAAAATTTTGAACTCTATTTTAAAGAATTTCCCAATAATGGAACGAAATCCACTTTTGGAAGCGACGATCTGAAATACTTGAAAGACAGTATTATACATTTGTGGAATTTGGGGATGACTGATGTCCATTCAAATTTAGTATATGAGGACGTCTGGAAAGAAGGTGATCCGGAAATATTTGAAGATCAACTTAAAGGGCTGGCAGATTATGTAATTGACAATGATTTATATCTGAATCATTCTGTTTCATATTTTCATCCAAGAGTTGGGTTACCAGTTAGCTCAGGAGATCGCAAGGTGAATAGATGTGGAGCAGGATATAAATCATTGGCATTTGACAGCGAAGGGAATATTTATCCCTGCGTACATTTTATTGATATGTGCCTTTCAGATAATTCAATGGTAGAAAAGGCCATTATTGGAAATGTGAAGACAGGTATTCAAAAAGACATACTGCGTTCTTTTGCAGCTTCGACATGGCAAGCGGTAAGTCCGGAAAAATGCCAGAACTGTGAAGTTGGAACCGATTGTGGATGGTGTCTAGCTGTAAATCTAGAATCAACAAGCACGATATTAAATAGAACAACGTACATTTGCGAAATGCATAAAGCAAATGCACGTGCCAATGCCTATTTTTGGCAGAAATATGAGGAAAAGACCGGCTGCACCTCACCCAGAACAATTATGAAAATAGAAAATCGCAGTATAGAAGCTTTGAAATATTTGTTTTTCGTTACATCCGACTCAATTGTTCCGCATTGTGGTTATAAAACTAAAAAAGACAGCAGCAAAAAGATGACGAAGGAAGTTTTCCAAAAAGGTATTGATTTTTGTACTAAAAACGGAATGATACCTGTATTCTTAGGTAAATATGAGCATAACTTTGATATTGAAAAGAAAAGGTATTTTGAAATTATGGGTGAAAGTGAATTTGATCCTAATAATCATTATCCTGCAAGCGATATTATCGTCTACGAAAATGGAAATGTGAACAATTTTGCTAATACCAAAGTGGCGACATATTTAGTAAGCAAAGAAAGTATTGAAAACTTAAGTTTCAATTTAAAAAAAATGCTTGAAAAATACCGACGGGTAAATTTGTTCATAAAAGATATTGAAGATTGGAATATTGACACCTATTCGCTTTATGAACAACAAATGTACATTCTTACAGACTTTATAATACAACAGTATGTAGACGGCAACTATCTACAGGTCAATGCCATTACAGATGAGGTTTCTGGCATAACAACAGACAATAACGATTGCGGTGCAGGCATTACGTCAATTGCAATTGCTCCGGACGGTCAGATGTATATATGCCCAGGTATGTATTTTGCAGGAGAAGCTAGTATAGGCAGTGCTGATAAGTTTAATTCCGATTACAAGGATGCTATAAGGCGAAGCAAGTCTGGAATTTGTGTAGATTGTAAGAATTCTTATTGCAGCCGCTGCTTATATCAGAACAAAATAACGAGTATGGAGATAGTGATTCCTTCCGATATGCAATGCAGAGTCTCATATTTACATTCCAAACTGTCAGAAAAGCTTCAAATGCAGACCTCTACAACTGCTAAGTCCATGGAAAAAAAGTATACCAGTTATATTGATACTCTACTTATCCGGGACGTAGACCATTTTTCAGTAAATAAACAGATTTGTTGAAAGGAGAATCCATCGTGGAAAAAAAAGTTACTATTCAAGAATCTGAAGTAAGGGAATGTTCATTACTGGTTCATAATCTTGCTGCATTTAAAACCGTTAAGTCTATTATGCAGGACAATAAGCCTGTTGTTTTGGAATTAAATGTTACACAGGCCGATGAGTTAAACGCACAACAAAGATACAATAATGTTCTTATATTGTATAAAAAATGGTGGGAAAAAATATCAGAAAAATATAAGTTACCCAAAGAAGGAGAACCCTATAATTTAAATCTTGATTTTGCAACTAAAACGGTTACTTGTATTAGAACTCATCCCTGTAGTAAAAGTTAACTATTCAAAATGGATTGAGATAATAATGTTTTCATATAAACATTATTAAATAACAGGAAAGGAGATTTATTATGGATCACATGCTTGAAAAAAATGAAAACGGACCATCCATTACACCGTTAGGAACATGTAATTGTGGTGGCTGCAAAGGAACATGTCAGGGTGGCTGTTACACTCAATGTCAGGGATGCCAAAATGGATGTACTGGATGTGCTGGCGGATTTCTGCTCTGGTAAAGCGAGAACTATGCAAGAAGCAGGGAGAATATTCTCCCTGCTTAGTTCTAAATAAAATACATATTGTGATATAATATTCTATAATTTATTTCTATGGATGAAAATATGAAAATATTTAGGTTTTGTAAAAGTGAGCTTAGACAAAATATAGGTCAATTATCTCTGTTCTATCTGCTTACTATTGTTTATAGTCTATTGACGTTATATTATACATATTTTACAGGAGCATTTTTGGACAAGTTGGTTCAGATATCTACTGTCGATTCGCTTATCTGGATATGCTTATTTTTAGTAGCAATTTGTGTTATAAGTACCTGCCTGGGTTATTTTGTAAGCATATTAAGCGCCAAGGTGACTATGAGGCTTGGATTTGCTATATCCAAAAAAGTTATAGAGCATCTTCATAGAGCACGATTGGCAGATATATATGATGAAAATTCTGTTTCTTTGACAGATAAATTAACTTCGGATTCAAATAATGTTACCTCATTCTGTACTAATACAATATATTCTGTACTAATGAATATTTTATTTGTTATCATTCCAGCTTTTTTTCTGATTAAAACTGATGTACGTCTTGCTGTAGTTTTAGTTATTGTGCTACTGGTTTACTTTGTGGCATACAAAAGATTTCGAAAACCTTTATATGGCGTTAGTTTAAATTATAAAAACAGTACTTCTGAATATATGTCTGATGTTAATGATCAGATTAAATTTATCAGGCATATTAAAATTAATTCACTTTATTCAAATTTTATTTCACGTCTTAAAAAGTCATTCAGCATACTCTATGATAATACAATACGGCTAAATAGAGTATCTTCTGCTTTCTCTGGGTTGGATAGCTTCATTATGAGGGTTGCTCAAATTTGCATTTTTTTAATAGGTGGTTATGGTGTTTTAAACGGAAGTTTTACCATAGGAAAAATTGTAATTGTAATGAACTTTTTTAACATGACTCTAAATGGGGTACGATACTTTTTTGGACTGGGAAAAACATATCAAGAAACAGTAGTTTCGTACAACAGGTTGAAACACTATATGGATATTGAAAGCGATAGAAATGGAGAAATATTAATCAATCAAATTCGAACAGTTTCGCTACAAAATTTTGGTTTTTCCTACGGTGATGATGCTCTAATACTTAGTAATATAAACTGTGAATTCAGTCAAGGATATATATATGGGATAATAGGTGAAAACGGCACTGGAAAAAGTACACTGGTATATAATTTGTTGGGCTTATTTGAAGGCTTCTATCATGGAGAAATCAAGTACAATAATATAAATATCTGTAAATTAAATATGGAAAAGATAAGGCAACAACAGATTTCATTTTTAGAGCAAGATGATTTATTGCTGTCAGATACAATATTGGACAATCTCTATAATGATAACTCTGATCTTGATAAAAAAATTGTTGAAGAAATTTCTTCTGTATTAAATATCTCTGATTTTTTAAAAGAAAACCAGACTAGAACAGTAAGCAGCACATTTTCCAATATTTCAGGTGGTCAAAGGAAGAAAATCGCGTTAATCAAGACCCTTGCAAAAGATGCTTCCCTGATAATTCTTGATGAGCCAACTGCTTCCTTGGATGCTAATTCAATATCCAATCTATATGAATACCTAGATACGATAAAACATAGCAAGATAATAATCATCATATCTCATGATAATCAGCTATCAGAAATTTGTGATAATACAATTCAATTGAAGAGTTATCAAAAAGATGACGCAAATTAATGTTACCTTTTTGGAAATAGGCAAATTACCGGAGGTCAAAGTTTATTATTAAACCTTACAATAATATATACTTTAAACCGATTTGTTACTGTTTACAATGTTTTCAGCTGTACCTCGTAAAAAACATATCACCGGAATATTAGTACAATATGTATATAAATTTAGATTTAACGGGTCATTGTCCTTCCCCCAGTAACTATCTTCAGTTATGAAATTTCCAATGGCAGGATCATAATACCTCGCCCGCAGATAATATGTCCCTGTTTCTTTGTTAAAGTACTCTCCACAGTATCGGAAAACATTTATATCATCCGGGTCAGGATTCTTTGTTTTTGGTATAATGAAAACCGAGCGTTCCGGAACTTAAAAATCCCTGCATAAAATGGAAAAAACCATTGCAAGCACCCCTTCAAAATAATACCCTTTAAGTTGCGACACCTCAAAGGGGGTACAGAAAGGATGCTGACAATGGATCAGATATATCGTATCAAAAATATGAGCAAGTTTGAAGGCAAAAGCTTGAGAAAGATCTCAAAAATCACCGGACATGATTTTGAAACAGTCAAAAAGTATATCACCAAGGACAACTTCAACCAAGAGATCCGCCCAAAGCGACAGCGGCAAGGAAAGTTATCCCCATACAAAGAAATTGTAACCACCTGGCTGGTTAAGGATCAACAGGCACCGCACAAACAGCAGCACACCGCCAGGAGAGTGTATGACCGATTACGGGAGCTATATGGAGAAGAATTTGATGCCAGCGAAAGATCGGTCAGAAAGTTTGTAGCTGGCATCCGGGAAGAACTTCAAATAAATCCAGAAGGATTCCTGCCGTTGGAGCATCCTCCCGGAGAAGCCCAGGTAGACTTCGGGGAGGCTCAATTTATTGAAAACAGCATCACCTATGATGGGTACTACTTGAATATTTCCTATCCTCACAGCAATGGCGGGCATACACAGTTGTTCAAGAGTGCAAATCAGGAATGCCTGCTGGAAGGTATGAAGGAAATCTTTGAGCATATTGATGGAGTGCCAACCGCCATTTGGTTTGACAATATGTCCACGGCCGTAAGAAAAATCAAGGAGTATGGGGAACGTGATTTGACCCAGGGCTTTCTGCGATTCATGATGCACTACGGTTTCCAGAGTAACTTCTGTAATCCCAACAGCGGACATGAAAAGGGTTCCGTGGAGAACAAGGTGGGCTATCACCGGCGGAATCTGTTTGTTCCGGTTCCGGAATTTAAGGACCTGAAGGCATACAACAAGGAACTCCTGCTACGATGTGACCGGGACATGGACAGGGTGCACTACAAAGGATATGGGCGGATCCAAGACCTGTTTCTGGAGGATCAACTGGAATTCTTCAAGCTTCCAAAGGTTCCGTTTGATGTATTCCTACATGAGTTTGCAAAAGCGGACAACTATGGAAAAATCAAGTTTGACGGCAGGATCTATTCCGTCTCCCCTGACATGGCAGGGCGTCAGGTTACCATCAAAGCCGGTGCTTATGATATCGATCTGCTGGATGCTGACTGCAACCACATCGTGAGACACAGAAGGCTTTATGGGGAAGAAAGAGAAACGATGTACTGGATTCCCTATCTTGAGCTAATGTCCAAAAGACCGACGGCATTAAAATATACAGGGCTCTTCAGCCAATTACCGGGTATCCTGCAGGAGTATTTGAGCCAATGCGATTATGAACGCAAAAAGCAATCCTTGAAGCTGCTTTCAAAAATGACAATGGCGACAGGCTTTGATGCAGCCGTTGGAGCATTTGAAGAAGGAATCAAATTGGGAGCCCGGGATCCGGACAGCATCTGGGCGGTATATTGCCGTTTGACGACCGGAACTTTGCCAGAACCGGAAATCAAGCTTTCCCATACAGTTCCGGAACTTAAGAAGTATACTCCGGATATAAAGGCATATGATGAACTTATCGTACCCGGAGGGCTGCCATCATGAGTACAGATGCACTGATTCAACATTATTGCAAGGAACTGCGATTTGGAAAAAACATATATGAAAGCTATTCAAAGATTGAGGCTACTGATTTTGGAGACTTCCTGGCACAGCTTTTGAAGATTGAGCTGGATCACCGGGAACTGACTCGGAAGAACCGTAACTTAAGGTCGGCTGGATTTGACATCATTAAAACCTTTGAAGGGTATGATTTCGGGGACATACAGATTCCAGCTTCCGTCAGTCTGGAGGAACTAAAGTCCGGAAGTTTTATTGAGAAGCTTGAAAACCTGATCCTTTATGGCCCTGTCGGAACCGGCAAGAGCCATATGGCAACAGCTATTGGTGTTGCCGCCTGTTCCAGGGGGTTGAGGGCAAAATTCTACCGCACGGCAGCATTAGTCAATCAATTGAGCGAAGCAAAGGCAAAAGGCGAACTTTGGCGTTTTATGAAGCAATTAGAGAAAACGGATCTCTTGATCTGCGATGAATGGGGATATGTTCCTTTTGAGAAAGAGGGCTCACAGCTGCTATTTCAAGTGATTTCGGAATGCTACGAAAAAAGGAGCGTGATTATCACTACCAACCTGGAATTTAGTAAATGGAACGGCATTTTCTATGATGAAAAGCTGACAAGTGCAATCATTGACAGGCTAGTACATCACAGCCACTTGCTGGTTTTTCAAGGACAGAGCTACCGGCTCACTCACTCCACCATGAAATCCCATTAATGTGAAAGGGGTGCTCGGAAAATTAAGTTCCGGACTGCAAGAAATTTATGTTGCCAAAAA
>JAEYNY010000077.1 GCA_023412275.1 Bacillota bacterium | reverse complement strand
GACGTAACCCAAATGTTCAGAGCTTTATTACCGGTTATGGTGACAACCCACTTGAAAATCCTCATCACCGTTTCTGGTCATATCAGGCAGACAACTCATTCCCACATCCACCTGCAGGATGTTTGTCAGGCGGACCTAACTCTGGATTACAGGATCCATGGGTTAAGGGTTCAGGTTGGCAGCCAGGTGTAAGAGCTCCTGAATTGTGTTTTATGGATAATATTGAATCTTGGTCAACAAATGAAATAACTATCAACTGGAATGCTCCTCTTGCATGGATGTCAGCTTACCTTGCAGAAGCAGGACCAAAGATTGACAGTGTTATAGTTACAGTTAATTTAGGTGATGTTAATGGTGACGGTAACAAGGATGCAATTGACTTCGCATATTTGAAGAAAGCTCTGTTAACTCAGGACAATTCTTCAATAAATGTTGCAAATTCTGATTTAAACAAAGATGGCGCTATTGACGCTGTTGACTTTGCATTACTCAAATCATTCTTGTTAGGAAAAATAACTCTGTAATTTTGAAGTAATATATGGAACAATAGGAATGCTCTATGCATTCCTATTGTTCCTATCCTATTATAGTTTCAAGTCTTTGAACGGATATGTTATTTCCTTTAATTAAAATGTCTATAGTCATTTTATAGTAATAAATATATTGAATAAACAAGGAGAAAAGCCATGAAAAAAGTAATATTGGCAATATTAATAATTGTTTGCGTGACTGCTGCAGTAATATTTGGGGTAAACCATTTTACATCTGATTCAGAAACATCAACTTCAACAATAAGTAGTACAGCTCCATCATCATCCACATCTTCATCTGCTTCGGTATCTACATCTTCATCTGCAAAAAGTTCAGATTCTAAATCCACTAAATCAACAGCCGCCAAGGATAATAATGATAAAAAGAGCAATCCAAAAGATAAAACTCCGGGCGGAGAAGCAGAAATATCAATCGGAAAAACAAGCGGAGCTACAGGTTCAACTGTAACAATTCCTGTAAAGCTTAATAACTTACCTGGAAAAGGTATTGGAAGCTTTAATTTTAATATTAAGTATGATACAGATGCTCTTGAAGTTGTTGAGGTAAAACCAGGTGAAATTTTTGGAAGTAACAATTCAAATTTTGATTATACAGTTATTGATACAACTGGTCTGGTTAGTTTTCTCTATACAAGCAGCAATAGTGGAAAGGATGCTGTAACTAAACCGGGAGTTATCACAAATATCACTTTCAAAATAAAGGATAATGCTAAGAAGGGATCAATTAAGATTACGCAAGGTACTTCAGGTGCATTCGGAGACACTGAACTCAAGAAGATTAATCCTGTATTCACAGAAGGTGAGATAACAGTTAAATAACTGATTTATGCATGGAGTGTGTAAATATGGATAAAATGAAAAGAGTAAGTATATATGCCCTTATCGTTGCCATAGTAATAACCATAACTCAATTTAATTTTCAGAATGAATGTTCTTCTGCAACAGCCACTTTTAACTATGGAGAGGCTTTGCAGAAATCTGTTTTATTTTATGAAGCACAGAGATCAGGTTCATTATCAACATCAAATATACCTACTAGATTATTGTGGCGTGGAGATGCTCAATTAACAGACGGACAGAAGGAAGGCTTAGACCTTACCGGAGGCTGGGTAGATGCAGGTGATAATATCAAGTTTGGTGTTACATGTGCTTATACAACAAGTTTACTCGCTTTTGGTGCTATAGAATATAAAGATGCATACGATAAAAGCGGTCAGATGAAATGGCTTCAAAACCAGTTGAAATGGATTAATGATTATTTTATAAAGTGTCATCCGGAGCCAAATGTTTTTTGGGCTCAGGTTGGTATGACGGCAAATGATCATAACAACTGGGTTCCCATTGAAGTTACACATTTAATGAACGACAGGACAGCAATAAAGCTGGATGAACAGCATCCGGGAACAGAAGTAGCCATGGGAACAGCTGCGGCAATGGCTGCTTCATCTATTGTTTTCAGAAACACCGATCCGACATATGCTGATAAATTGCTTGAGCATGCAAAGCAGTTATATGAATTCGGAGATAAATACAGAGGTGTTTTTTCTGACGTAATAGGTAAAGTTGACCCCCAAGGTGCTGCTGCTTATACCTCACACAGTGGTTTTAATGATGAATTGGTATGGGGTTCAATCTGGCTTTACAAGGCTATGGAAGCTAAGACTTCAGGAAGTGGATCTGATTACCTTTCAAAAGCAAAAGAATATTATAATGGAATTGGTAAAGAAGCAAATCAACAGGTTCATAAATATAAATGGGCACACTGTTGGGACGACCAATCTTTTGGATGCTATATTCTAATGTCTCAGATTGACCCTGAAAATAGTTTATATAGGGAAGATGCAGAACGTTGGTTGAATTGGTGGACTGTGGGCGGTTCAGATTACAATGCCGACGGCACCAAGATTTCTTATACTCCGGGTGGACATGCAAAGCTGGATAGCTGGGGTTCTTTCAGATATGTTTCCACAACTGCATTATTTGCTTTTGTTTATTCCGATAAACTTAGTGATACTGTAAAGAAAGCGCGTTATCATGACTTCGCAGTAAAGCAAATAAATTATATTTTAGGTGATAATCCTCGTAAATCAAGCTACATTGTAGGCTTTGGCCAGAATTATCCTCAACATCCTCATCACCGTACAGCTCACAGCGCATGGGGACAAGAGATGGATACTCCGACGGAACATCGTCATATTTTATACGGTGCACTGGTTGGGAGTGTTGATTCAACAGATGGCTTCAATGATGCTATAAGTGATTATGTTAGCAATGAAGTAGCTATAGACTATAATGCCGGTCTTACCGGGGCTCTCGCAAGAATGTATTCTGAATTTGGCGGAACTCCTATACCGGACAGCAGTTTTCCGTTACCTGATAAATCCTATCAGCCTAAAGATGAATGGCCTGTATTTGCTAAGACATATTTTAATGGTACAAGCGGTACCCAGTTTTCATTATCAGTAGAAAACCGTTCTGCGTGGCCGGCTCGTCCTAGTAACCAGTTGAAAATTCGGTATTTCTTTACCCTTGATGCCAATGATATAAATGATATCAGCATAAAAGCTCCTACATGGGTTAAGGTAACAGGTCCTACAGCATGGGATAAAGAGAAAAAAGTTTATTACTATACAATTGATTTGTCCGGTAAAAATATTTATCCCGGTTATAGTTGGGGTGCCGGAGGACCAGAACTTGACTTTACAATAAGTTCAGCTTCCAATACATGGAATGCATCAAATGATTGGTCTTATGAAAATTGGGACGCAACATATATAAATGGTACAAGAAAGTATGCTCCGAATATTCCAATATATGAAGGGGATAGTTTTAAAAAACTGGCGGGAAATGAGCCTTCAGGTGGAAGTGAAGAACCTGTTATTTTAGCCGGTGACATTAATAAAGATGGAAATATTGATGCATTGGACGTTGCTCTTTTAAAGAAATATTTGCTGGGTAACACTTTGGAATATGATATCTCTGTAGCAGATATGAATTCTGATAAAAATATTGATGCTCTAGATTTTGCACTGCTCAAGAAAACTCTTCTGTCACAATAAATTCTTTTAACCAATCAACCAAAATACTCTAAAGTTATTGTCCATTGCCCGGTAATGTATTTGCCGGGCAACGACAATGCTTAAAAGTAGCCTAAAGAAACTATTCAAGTGGGTTTAAGCAACAAAAAAACTAAAAAGGGGGTATTATTTTGAATTTTAGAAAGTACGTCAAAAAAACAACAGCTTTTGCTACAGCATTGGCGGTTGTTTCATCAGTGTTTTTGAGCAGCAGTGTTTATGCTGGCTCAACAACACCTCCTTTCAATTACGCAGAAGCATTGCAAAAATCACTGTATTTTTATGATGCTGAAAAATGCGGCCCTGGAGTATCAGGTGGCAAGATAGAATGGAGAGGTGACTGTCATGTGGAAGATTGTGAGCTTCCATTGGTTCCTATGAAAGACCATGTAGGGACTAATATGTCACAGGCATTTATTGATAAAAATAAGGCTACTCTTGACCCGGACGGGAACGGAAGCCTTGATTTACACGGGGGATTCCACGATGCAGGTGACCACGTTAAATTTGGTTTGCCTCAGGGTTATGCTCTTTCAACACTAGGATGGGGCTTTTATGAATTTAAGGACTCCTTTACAAAAATCAATGAAGAAGATCACATGAGGGATATACTCAAGTGGGGAAATGATTATTTCCTTCGTTCCACATTCATGGATAAGAACGGAGAGGTAGTTGCATTTTGTTTCCAAGTTGGTGATGGAACGGTGGATCACGCATGGTGGCAACCACCGGAACTGAATAAAAAGCAAGATGTACCAAGGCCGGCGTACTTTGCGACCTCTGAGACTCCTGCTAGTGACCAATGTGGACAAGCAGCAGCTTCTTTGGCAATAAACTATTTGAATTTCAAAGATTCAGATCCAACATATGCAAAGAAATGCTTGGACACTGCAAAAGCTTTATACAGGTTTGCCGTAAAAAACCGTGGTCTTGGTGATTCAGGCGGATTCTACGGTTCCGCGTATGATGAGGATGAACTGTCATGGGCAGCAGTATGGCTGAATATTGCAACAGGAGAACAATCATATATAAATGATATTACTGCTGTTACTGATGGTAAATACACAGGCTATATGAGTAAGATTATAAAATCAACTCAAGACAATTGGCAGAATATATGGGTACATTCATGGGATGTAGTATGGGGTGGAGTTTTTGCAAAACTGGCTCCAATAACAAATGATCCTATGCATTGGTACTTATTCAGATGGAACCTTGAATATTGGTCAGGTATACCTCATGAAAATACTACTGATCAAACATTTATGGCTGCAACACCCGGAGGATTCAAGGTTGTAAATACATGGGGTTCTGCAAGATATAATGCGGCAGCTCAGCTGTGTGCAGTTGTGTATACAAAGTATAAAGATAAGATGGATGTTACGGAATGGGCAAAGTCACAGATGGATTATATTCTGGGTGATAACCCAATGAAGAGAAGCTATGAAGTTGGATTCTCAGATATTTCTGCAAAGCATCCTCATCATCGTGCTGCACACGGATCAAAAACTCTCAGTATGAATGATCCTGTTGAACACAGGCATACATTGTGGGGAGCCTTGGTAGGGGGGCCTGATGCAACTGATAATCATAATGATGAAACTACAGACTTTGTATCCAACGAGGTTGCGATAGATTATAACGCAGGCTTTGTTGGCGCACTTGCCGGATTGTACAAATACTACGGAGAAGGTATGAAACCATTGGAGAATTTCCCTCCAAAGGAGCCGGTTTCTGATGACTTCTATGCAGAATCGAAACTTGAACAGGAAAACACCGAAAGAACTCAGGTTACCATAAACATTCATAACGAAACCAGCAGGCCACCTCAATTTGTAGATAAACTAAAAGCTAGATATTTCTTTGACATATCTGAAATGCTTGCGGCAGGCCAGACAATAGATGATTTAAATATTGCGGTTATGTATGACGAAGGAAAAGCCAGCGACGGCAAAGAAACAGCAATCAAGGGACCATTTGCTTGGGACGCTGAAAAGGGAATATACTACGTTGAAATAGACTGGACGGGAAATGCCTTCTACGGAGACAGGGAATTCCACTTTGGATTGGTTGAAGGTTTGGACTCAAACTGGAAATCTCACTGGGATCCAACCAACGACTGGAGTAGAAAAGATATAGGTAAGGAATATTCTATCAACAAGAATATTTCAGTATATAGGGGGGATGTAAAAGTGTACGGAAATGAACCGCCAAAAGGTACTGTAGGAACAAAACTGGGAGATCTAAACGGTGATGGAAGTGTTGATGCTCTCGACTATGCAATAATGAAAAAATACATTCTATTGCCAACTGGAAACGTTGATCTCAGCGTATGGGATATGAACCAAGACGGTGAAATCAATGCTCTTGACCTTGCTTTATTAAAGAAGACTTTACTCGGTTAAGGTAAGGAGGATTTAATATGAAGAAAATTGTTAGTTTGGCACTTACAACTGCAATGGTATTACTTGCAGCAATGCCGTTGCCTGCTTCGGCTGCAACTACATACAAACTTGGTGATGTTGACAATGATACTCTAATTTCCGCCATTGATTTGGCAGCTGTACAGCAGCACATACTTGGGAAAAAAACCTTGACGGGTGAGGCGTTTAAAGCAGCTGATGTAAATGCAAACGGAGAAATTGAAGCATTGGATTTAGCAGAACTAAAGCAATTTATTCTTGGTATGAGAACAAAGTTCTCAGGAGAAGGACAACAACCTTCTGGAGTGGGAATAACTTGGATGGATGGCAGCACCCTGTACCCTGTTGGAGTAAACTATGCATGGTACAATTGGTCCTATGAATTTTCTGATAACAACTGGACTTCCAACTTTACAAGAATAAAGAGTGACTTAGACACAATGTCAACAAAGGGAATTCATTCTCTCAGATGGTGGGTGTTCCCGGACCTTGCCTATGGTCCGTTGTGGTCAGGTACAAATGAAGGAAGCCTTTGTACAGGCCTCCCTGAAAAGTGGGTTGACCATATGAAGGAAACCTGCGATTATGCATATTCAAAGGGTATAAAGATTTACTGGACAATAACCAGCTTTGATTGTGCAAGAGCAGATGATACTGTTGATCATGACGACATCATTGATAATCCTACAGTGCTTCAGAGTTTCCTTGACAATGCCATGAAGCCTATACTCCAAACATTAGGTACACATCCGGGTGTACTGGGTTGGGATATTATTAATGAACCCGAATGGATTATAAACAAAGAAGACAACGGTGAGCCAAACAATAAGGGAGAAATTTTCCCACTTTCCGCAATGAGGAACTATATAAAAACTACATGTGAATTTATTCACCAGTATGCAAAGCAGCCAGTAAGCTTCGGTAGTGCAAATATGAAGTGGCTGGGTGCACAGTATGATTTATGGGACGGATTGGGTCTTGATTTCTATGATTTCCACTGGTATGACTGGGCTACTCCATATTTTAACCCTGTTACAACACCAGCTTCAAGTTTGAAACTGGATAAACCGGTGATAATAGGTGAGATGATGCCTGACACCCAGAGTTCTTCACTAAAAATGACACACAAGCAGGTTTTGGATGCCATATATAAGAATGGTTATGCCGGATACATGCTATGGTCATGGAATGATGGCGCTTTTGACTGCAAGCCTTACGTTGGAAACAACTTTATTGATTTTGCAGCAGAGTATCCGAATGTAGTGAGATAAATTTAATACATTACTGATAACCTGTCCGGTAGAGGACATTTCTGCCGGACAGAATTACATACTTAATAAAGGGAGGGATAGTTTATGAAAAATAAGTTAAGTAAATTAGGTGCTTTGATGATTTCTGGAGTTATGCTGACAACTTCGTTTGTCAGCACAGGTACAACCTTTGCCGCAGGTACACATGATTATTCAACTGCATTAAAGGACTCAATTATTTTTTATGATGCAAACAAATGTGGTCCTAAAGCAGGAGAAAATAATGTATTTGATTGGAGAGGTGCCTGCCACACAACTGACGGAAGCGATGTAGGAGTTGATTTAACAGGTGGCTATCATGATGCAGGAGATCACGTAAAGTTTGGTCTGCCTCAGGGCTATTCGGCAGCAGTTTTAGGTTGGTCACTGTACGAATTCAAGGATTCTTTTGATGCAACCGGAAATACTACAAAAATGCTGCAACAGCTGAAATATTTTACAGACTACTTCCTTAAGTCACATCCAAACTCAACCACATTCTACTATCAGGTTGGAGAGGGAAATGCCGATCATACATATTGGGGTGCACCAGAGGCGCAAACAGGTGAAAGACCTTCTTTATACAAGGCTGATCCAAGCTCTCCGGCTTCAGATATTCTTGGAGAGACAACTGCTGCACTTACTCTGATGTATCTCAATTACAAGAATATTGATTCGGCTTATGCTACAAAGTGCCTTAACGCAGCAAAAGAATTGTATGCAATGGGTAAGGCAAATCAAGGTGTTGGAAACGGTCAGTCTTTTTATCAGGCTACCAGCTTTGGCGATGACCTTGCTTGGGCAGCTACATGGTTATATACTGCAACCAATGATAGTGCTTACATTACAGATGCTGAACAGTTTATAACATTAGGGAATACAATGAATGAAAACAAGCTGCAAGATAAATGGACCATGTGCTGGGATGACATGTATGTTCCTGCTGCTTTGAGATTGGCTCAGATTACAGGAAAGCAGATTTATAAGGATGCCGTACAATTCAATTTCAACTACTGGAAAACTCAGGTAACAACTACTCCGGGAGGGTTAAAATGGCTTTCTAACTGGGGTGTTCTCAGGTATGCAGCAGCAGAATCCATGGTTATGCTTGTTTCCTGTAAGCAAGATCCTGATCAATCACTCTTGGATTTAACTAAAAAACAAGTAGACTATATACTTGGTGATAATCCTGCCAATATGTCTTACATGATTGGTTATGGAAGCAATTGGTGTATTCATCCTCATCACAGGGCAGCAAACGGTTACACTTATGCCAACGGAGATAATGCAAAGCCGGCTCAACACTTATTGACCGGTGCATTGGTAGGCGGTCCTGATCAGAATGACAAATTCTTTGATGATGCAAACCAGTATCAGTACACAGAGGTAGCTCTTGACTATAACGCAGGTCTTGTTGGTGTGCTTGCGGGGGCTGTTAAGTTCTTTGGAGGCACAATCATTAATCCTCCTGCAAAAAAAGGTGATTTGAATAATGATACATTTGTAGATGCTATTGACCTTGCACTCTGTAAAAACTATATTCTTACTCAAAACGGAAATATTGATAAAAATAATGCAGACATGAACGGTGACGGTTCCATAGATGCAATTGATTTTTCTCTTATAAAGAAGGCATTGTTGGGATAAACACAGGTAAGAACGGAGGGGAGAATGCATGAAAAAAACCTTAATTTGTATTTTGGTTGTAACTGTATTGCTTGGATTTGCTACACTTGATAAATCTCAAGCGGCTTCTGATACTCTCCACGTGTTGTTAGCACCCCCAGGTGACGTTAACAATGATGGTACTATTAACGCAATAGACTATGCATTGTTAAAAAAATACCTGATAGATCAAAGTATATCGATAAATACTTCAAATGCAGATATTAATTTTGACAGAGTTATCGATGCAATTGATTTAGCAGCTCTAAAGAAGCTTTTACTTTTTAATTAGTTATATTAGCTGACTCAATGCTTTGTAAATTCTAAAAGAGCTGCAAAGCATTGATCCGGCTATTTAAGTCTTATAGCTGTACCTGCCGATTGGAGGGTATAAAAATGAATAAAAAATCATTCATTATCTTATCTATTATTCTTGTATTCCAGCTAGTGTGCTTTATCCCAAGTATGAAAATCAGTGCAGTTTCAACAACAAGCGGTATTGTGACAACAAACGGAACTTCCTTTATCCTTGACGGAAAAGTATTTCGCTTTGCCGGGTGCAATAATTATGATTTGTTTACGTACGGAGACGGGTCGAATGATGCCACTCCGGATGATATTGAAACAAAATATATGAACAAGGCCAGAATTGATGAAATGATGAGTAACATGGAATCAGACGGAATAAAGGTTGTAAGGACATGGGGATTTTCTCATGAAACCTGGCATGGATTTGAAAGTCAGAAAGGTGTTTATAATGAAGCACAATTCATGTTATTTGACTATATTCTGGAATCTGCAAAGAAGCACAATATCAAAGTAATTATTGTTTTGGAAAACTATTGGGAAGCTTACGGTGGAATTGACACAAGATTAAAATGGGAAGGGCTTCCGGGAATAACTCATCCCAACCGTGCAGCATTCTTTACAAATGCAGGTTGTAAGGAGCAGTACAAAAATTATGTAAAGCATTTTGTAACTAGAATAAATCATTATACAAATGAACCGTATAAAAATGATCCGGCGATTTTCTCGTGGGAACTGATGAATGAACCAAGATATCAGGATGCAAGCGAGGAAGAGAACTTAAATGGAACAACACTAAGAGCATGGGTAGATGAAATGGGTAAACTCATTAAGGAGCTTGATCCAAACCACATGGTTAGTACTGGGCTGGAAGGCCAGGCTGCAAAATACGGTTATGGTGCTAATGCCGGTAATCCGTTTGTATATATACATCAGTCTCCATACATTGATTTTACTACCGCTCATCCTTACCCGGATGAAGGCTGGGCAGGGTTAAGTCCTGAACAGGCAGCGAAACTTGTTGCAACATGGATTGACGAATCCCATAACATAGTTAAAAAGCCATTCGTTATGGAGGAATTTAATACCCATAACAATAAAGAGCAGTACTGGAACGCAATGTATGAACAGATTGAGAAATTAAATGCTTCCGGTGACTTATTCTGGGCTTATGCCTCTTATTCAGGTGGATTCTATCTCACCCATGGTGATCCGTTGTTAAAAAGTGTATTTGCACCTCACGCGGAAAAAATGGCCCAAGATATTCCGGTTAATCCTGTAACTCTGGGTGACCTTAACGGTGATGGAAGTGTTAATGCGCTTGATTTAGCAATGTTTAAGAAGTATCTGTTGGGTAATATCAGTGATTTCCCGGTAGAAGATGATCTTGGTGCTGCTGATGTAAATGGGGATCAGAATATTGATGCGTTGGATTATGCAGTAGTAAAGAGCTACATATTACAAATAATATCTGAGTTTCCAAAGAAATAATTTTATTTGGCAGGTTTAATTTTAAATAAAAAGGAGAAGAAACCTATGAAAAAAAGGATAGTTTCAATGCTTATGGCATTAGCAATGGTTTCAACTATGATGTTGTCAAACCATGGCCTTACTGCATCAGCTGCAGTAGACACAAACAATGATGACTGGCTTCATTGTGTGGGTGACAAGATATATGACGTGAATGGACGTGAAGTATGGCTTACCGGTGCAAATTGGTTTGGCTTTAACTGCAGTGAAAATGTATTCCACGGTGCTTGGTACGATGTTAAGAATATTTTGACAAGCGTTGCAGATAGGGGAATAGGATTTTTAAGAGTACCGATTTCAACTGAACTTTTATACAGCTGGATGATTGGTAAACCAAATAAGGTTTCCAGTGTTACCGCCAGCAACAATCCACCATATGCGGTTACTAATCCGGATTTTTATGATCCTGCAATTGACGGAACTAAAAACAGCATGGAAATATTCGATATAATAATGAAGTATTGCAAAGAGTTAGGAATCAAGGTAATGATAGATGTACATAGCCCTGATGCCAACAACTCCGGTCACATGTATCCGTTATGGTACGGTCTTGAAACAACAACAGCAGGTATGGTAACTACAGATAAGTGGATAGACACATTGACATGGCTTGCAAACAAATATAAGAACGATGATACAATACTTGCCATAGACCTTAAAAATGAACCTCACGGAAAAAGAGGATATACTGCTACAGCACCAACTGATATGGCAAAATGGGATAACACTACAGATGAAAACAACTGGAAATATGCAGCTGAAAGGTGTTCAAAAGAGATATTGGCTGTTAATCCAAAGTTATTAATAATGATTGAAGGTATTGAACAATACCCAAAAACTGAAAAGGGCTACACCTTTGATACTCCTGATGTTTGGGGCGCTACCGGCGATGCTGCTCCTTGGCACGGCGGATGGTGGGGCGGAAACTTAAGAGGTGTTAAAGACTATCCTATTAACCTGGGTTCTTTAAATAGCCAGATAGTGTATTCACCTCATGACTACGGTCCTTCTGTATATAATCAATCATGGTTTGATAAGGATTTCACAACACAAACCCTTCTGGATGATTACTGGTATGATACATGGGCATATATTGACGATCAAAAAATTGCTCCTCTTCTTATAGGTGAATGGGGAGGATTCATGGACGGTGCTAAGAACCAGAAATGGATGACTCTGTTAAGAGATTACATGATTAAGAACCGTATCAACCATACCTTCTGGTGCATAAATCCGAACTCAGGTGATACAGGAGGATTGATAGGAAACGACTGGTCAACATGGGATGAAGAAAAATATGGATTACTGAAGCCTGCATTGTGGCAGTCAGGCGGCAAGTTTATTGGACTTGACCATCAGATTCCTCTTGGTAAAAACGGAATGTCTCTCGGCGAGTACTACGGAGATGGACCAATTATCATAGATCCTGTGGTTGTGGGAGATGCAAACGATGATGGAAATGTTGATGCATTGGATTTGGCTGTTATGAAGCAGTATATCCTTGGCGCAAACCCAAAAATAAACTTAACTAATTCAGATATGAATTCAGATGGAGATATTAATGCACTTGATTTTGCAATGTTAAAGGCAAAGGTTCTTGGTAAGTAACAAAATAGGCTGCCGAAGATATTCGGCAGCCATTTCCTTTATTTTTTAATATTACACACGTTATTCGTTTGGAGAAAGCCAGGTTCCGCATCCGATTAACTGTTTTAATAACAGAATATACTCGGACGCAGCCTTTGACAAATATCTGTTTTTCCTATAAGCAACCAGAATGTCACGTTTAGCAAAGGAAGTATTTAATTTATAATATACAGGGTGCTTCTGATAATTTCCATACCGTATAAGGGTATCTGGAATAAAAGAACATGCAATACCGGCTAACGTCCAAGAAAAAGCAGTTTCAATACGATCTGTGTACATTGTGTTTTGATGATGAAACTCAGGAAATTGAGATAGTTCAGTGACTATTGTATCGTCATTCTGAATAAGAACAAAATTTTCTTTTACACACTCAGACAAGTTAAGGGGCTGAGCCTCAAATAATGAAGAACTGTCATAAATTATATCCTTGGCACTCAATTGATAAGCTTCCTTTCCATTATTAAATGGACTAGAATTTGGGACTGCAAGATAAAGCTGTTCCTGAGCCAGAGTTTCAGTGTAGAGGAGCTTATTATTCATAAAACCTGATAATATGCATAAATCCAGACGGCTATCGGTAAGTAACGATTCAAGATTTGCTTCTTCATTTTCGACAATATGTATATCAACACCGGGGTACTTGCTCTTAAAGGATACAATACTTTTGGGAAGCATACAGGAGGCTCTAAAGGGAATAGTGCCTATAGTAAGTTTACCAGTATTGAGGATTGTCAGGTCTTTAAGCTCATTATCCAATTCTGTGATTATTGTTTGAATCTTACGGGCAGCACTTACATATAGTTCTCCTGCATATGTGAGTTTTATAGGAGTTGTACTTCTGTCAAACAATTGTACATTCAGTTCAGTTTCAAGGTTTTTTACAAATTGACTTAATGCCGGCTGAGATATAAGAAGTTTTTGAGAAGCTCTTGAAAAGCTTTTCTCGTCAGCAAGTGCAATTATATATTCCAACTGTTGAGATGTCATAGAAAATTCTCCAAAGATTAAATATTATAAGTCTAAACTTATACAATTCATACTACTATAACAACTAAATTATTTCAATAAAAATACTGGTATTTTTTAGTAGTATTTTTGTAAACGCAATCCACCTACGTCGTGTTATGTAAAGCATTAAAAAAATCGGAGTATATAAAGTATGGAAAATGCTCAAGGAAGCCATTCCCAAATTATAGAACGTTCTCTAATTAGTACAGGAAATAATTATAGAATAAAAAAGGCCATGGATAAGGCAGGAAAGGGTCAGCAGGTAACTATCGCTTACCTTGGAGGATCAATAACGGAAGGTTACAATGGTGGACCTTATAAGTGCTTTGCAAAGTTAACCTGTGAATATTTTGCACATAACTTTGGTAAAGGCGATAACGTAAATTATTTAAATGCAGGAATGGCAGGAACGTCTTCAATCATTGGATTAATACGGATTGAAAGAGATTTATTAATCCATAACCCGGACATTGTATTTGTAGAATTTGCTGTTAATGATACAAAGGATAAAGCAAATATGGATGCTTTTGAAAGTCTTTTACTGAGAATTTTGAGTTCAGAATCCCAACCTGCCGTTGTAATAATATTTACAGTATCACAATCCGGCTTTTCCTGTCAGAATGAGATGGCACAAATAGGAAGACATTATGATTTGGCTATGATTAGCGTAAAGGACGCAATAGTACCTGAGTTTGTTGAGGGAACAATGAAATGGCAGGATTATTCCGATGATTATATTCATCCACATGAAAAAGGACATGAACTTATTACGGAGCTTATAATATACTATCTGAATAAGGTCAGTAAGGAAGTTTGGGATGATGTTTACAAAATCTCACAAACTCCTGTAATCGGTAATGAGTTTGTAAACCTAAAAATGGTGGATAATACAAGTACACAGATAAAAGATTCAGGGGGGTTTTCCCCAGACATTACCATCAATCAGTTTCCTAATGGATGGACACATAAAACCGGATGTAAAGGGGAGAAGTTCACTTTTAATTTATATTGCAAGAATCTGTTTATTGTGTATAAGGAATCAAAAAACACAGATACAGGTTCAGTTGATATTCATGTTGACGATATATCAATACTTACTTTAAGTGGCTTTAATAGTTCTGGGTGGAATAATCCGGTAGTTAAGCTATTATTAAACTTTGACAAACCTGAAATTCATAAAATACAAATCAAAATGTCAAAGGGATCTGAATATAAAGAATTCAGTATTTTGGCGTTTGGATACAGCTAAAATTTATAAACATATATTTATTTCAAATATAGTATATTTGAAGGAGAGAATAAATATAAAGAAGCAGCAGAATGATAAAAATTAATGTTATTTTTTTAAAAAGAAAGTTTTTAGTAATTGCAGCAGTTTTACTAATTGCTATATTGGCTGTACCAATTATTTTGTGTATAGAAATGTCTAGTTCAGATACATTTACAGATCCCAAAAACGGTGTAATCGTAATTGATCCGGGACATGGAGGAATAGACGGGGGAACAAGCAAGGACGGAGTATTGGAAAAAGAAATAAACCTTGACATAGCTAAAAAGTTAAAGTCTATTCTCATTAAGCAAGGATATAAAATAATTATGACTAGAGAAGAGGATGTTTCTCTTGAAAGTCTGGATAGTAGTCGGAAATCAAGACATATGAGGGATTTAACTGCCAGAGCCAATATTATTAATAACAGCAATTCACAACTGTTTCTCAGCATCCATGTTAACAGCAATTTTAAAAAGCCTGCGACTAATGGTGCAATAGTCTTTTTCAACAAAAAATATGAGCAAAATAAGACTTTGGCATTATGTATTCAGAACCAATTAAACAACCTGGTTGTAGACGGAAAAAAACGAAGCACTCATGATCCGGTACAAGCAAAATACTATGTTCTTGACTATTCTAATATACCCGGTGTCATAGTTGAAACAGGTTTTATTTCAAACGAGGAAGAAAGGCAGGAATTAGTAAAGGACTCCTTTCGACAGGAACTCGCTAAATCAATATCAAAGGGAGTAGAACAATATTTAAACGAATCCAGTAAGGTATCCTTGCCTGCCTCATAAATAGGCTTATTAATCAATTAATTTAATATTCTCAGTAAAGTTATCAATATCTTCTCCAAAGTAGCTGTCCTTTTTGGTAAAGGGAGAATACAAGGACACTTTAAGGGTGTTTGAGCGAGGATAGAATTTTAGTAATCTTAAAAATCCATTACCTCCATTGGGGGCATTTTGATAATCAGAGAGAATCTCCAGAACCTTTCTTGTAGTCCCATTGGAATTGCATACCGTTTTAACCATTTTTTGAGCGCCATGATTATGTCCGCACAAGACCATAAAGACATTGTCGTTTTTAAGTACAATACTGTCAGAGACTATGCGGGCCTTTTCTGTCATCTCTCCATCTTCATTAAGATATTCATGTAAAACCAGAATAGCATTTCTGTCTTGATACTTTTCAAGAACGCTATTCGTCCAAGTTGTTGTTTCAAGAGAAGTTTCACTACCAAAACCCAAGTATAGTATAATAAATCTATGAGAGCTAAAAGATATCAGGTCGTAGTGATTGCGGTTATCATCCATGTTGCCTCCGTACCAAGGCTTATCTATATATCGGGAAGCACCAAAATAGCTTTTGAAAATGCTATAATTAAGTCCATTCATCCTAACGTCATGATTACCAGCCAACACACCATAAGGAACATTTGCATCATCAAGTTTTTGAAAGTTTCGGCTTGCAACCTCCCATTGATTTACACAGCTTGCATCGTCTATAATATCGCCTGATACAATCAAATATCCAAAAGAGTTGCGCTTGTACTTTTTGACAAACCAATCCCCAAGACAATCATAAATTTGAGGATGGTCTTCAGAATAGTACTGTGGGTCGGATAACCATACCATAGTAAAAGGTTTTTCCTTTGAATCTTTTAATTGCCCGGAAAAAAGTGATGCTTCTGCATGAAAACAGTCAAAGGATATTGAAATCAGAAGAAGTACGGTAAATATGCACATTAATAGCCTTTTTTTCATAAAACTACCCCCGTCAACTGCAAAATTTAATTCTATAATATATAATCTGTAAATCTATTTAAAAATATTAAAAAAATCAACTTATTTTCCTCCATAAAATCTACACATAGAAATGATATGCTACTAAAAGGTAAAAAAGCAGGTATGAAATGAAGGAGGAAAATCCGATGAATATAATTCTTCAAGTTGAAGGTATGACTTGTACTGGTTGCGAAACAAGAATAGAAAACGCAATTAAAAAACTGGACGGAATTGAAAATGTTAAGGCAATTTACAGCAGCTCAAATGTTTACGTTACGTACAATGCAGATGCCATTAAACTGAATACAATAATAGAAACAGTTGAAAGACTTGATTATACCGTAAAAAATAAGCCGAAAGATATGTCAAATAACATACAGGCTTCAAATATTCCCTCTAAAAAATCGGAGTGGCCCGGAGTAGGTCAAATTGCGGGAATAGCAGTAATTATACTCGCTCTCTATGTAATTATAAAAAATACGATTGGGTTTAATTTTGTACCTGAAGTGAACCAGTCAATGGGGTACGGAATTTTGTTTTTTATAGGGCTGCTGACATCACTTCATTGTGTGGCCATGTGCGGAGGGATAAATCTATCGGTATGTGTCCAATACAAACCCGTGGCTGGTGCTTCCGGGCTGTCTAAATTAAAACCTAGCATATTGTATAATTTGGGACGTGTAATTTCCTATACCATTGTAGGCGGAATTGTAGGGGGAATAGGCTCAGTTGTAAGTTTTTCAGGTACTGCTAAGGGTGTAGTTGCAATTATTTCAGGTATTTTTATGGTTATAATGGGGATAAATATGTTGAATATTTTCCCTGCACTTAGAAAATTGAATCCCAGAATGCCTAAGATTTTTGCCAAAAAAGTGCATGAAAAAAGCGGAAGTCGTGGGCCTTTGGTGGTTGGAATGCTGAATGGACTTATGCCATGCGGACCTTTACAGGCAATGCAGCTATATGCATTGGGTACGGGTAGTGCCATTGCAGGAGCCTTATCAATGTTTCTATTCAGCATAGGGACGGTTCCCCTGATGTTTGGGTTTGGAGCTGTCAGCTCATTTCTTAGTAGCAAATTTACACACAAAATGATGAAAGTAAGTGCTGTACTGGTATTGATTCTTGGTATTATAATGTTAAACAGAGGCCTTTCACTTTCTGGATTCAATACAAGTATAGTCCTCGGTGCATCATCTTCTGAAGGAGGAGTTGCAAAAATAGAGGGAAATGTTCAGGTAGTTACCACAAAGCTTGATTCAGGGAGGTATAGTCCTATAACGGTTCAAAAAGGTATTCCTGTAAAATGGACAATTACAGCTGATCAAGGTGATATAAACGGCTGTAATAATAGAATAAACATACCTGAATACAATATTGAAAATTTGCCATTAAAGGCCGGAGAAAATGTTATTGAATTTACCCCGGATAGCGAAGGAAAATTTGTATACAGCTGCTGGATGGGAATGATTAGCAGCAATATAAAGGTTGTAAGCGATTTGTCATCTCTCAGTGCTGAAGATAGAGCAGGTGATAACGACCCTCAGGGTGCTGTTTCTGGTTCGGGAGGATGTTGCGGAGCGGCCTCGAAGGCTACTAAATTTGCAAATGGGAAGATTCCTACTGACGAGGTAGCGATTTCAAAGATTAAGGGAGATAAACAGGAGGTAACTGTAACAGTTAACGATTATGGATATTCACCTGCTGTTATTGTCTTGCAGAAGGGGATACCTGCAAAAATAAAGTTTAATACAGAACAATTAAACATATGCAATAGCACAGTTGTATTTCCAGAGTATCAGGCACAGATGGATTTAAAAACTGAAAAGGAAACACCTGAATTATCGCCAACTCTTGACTTTACCTTCCAATGCGGAATGGGGATGTTACACGGCTACGTAAAGGTGGTAGATAATATAAATACAATTAATATTGAAGAGATAAAGAATGAAGTAAACAGCTATACACCATCTGCAGGAGCATCAGCAGGAGGGTGCTGCGGCTAACGTAAAAAATATTACAACAATAAAGGAGCAGATAAAATGGATAGGAAAGAATCCCTTAAAATCACAGGTATGAGCTGTGCGGCATGTGCAGCAAGGATTGAAAAGGGTCTTAATAAGCTTGAGGGAGTAAAGAATGCAAATGTTAATTTTGCGGTAGAAAAAGCAACTGTTGAATACGATGACAGTATGACCGATTCAGCTAAATTTCAGGAAATAATTGAAAAGCTGGGTTATGGCATTATAAAGGAAAGCCCAAAATCCGGAAACAAAGTTGAATTGAAGCTTTCCGGTATGTCATGTGCGGCATGCTCTGCTAAAATTGAAAAAAGGCTTAATAAGACCCAAGGAGTTGTAACGGCAGCCGTTAATCTTGCCACAGAAAAGGCAAATATTGAATACGACCAGTCAACGGTAAAGGTTTCAGACATAATTAAAATAGTTGAAGCCTTGGGCTACGGAGCCGAGAAGGCTGAGGAGGTAAATACTGATACTGAGAAAGAGCAAAGGGAAAAGGAAATAAGATCTTTGAAGCTTTCTCTGATTGTATCAGCAGTACTAAGTACTCCTCTGGTACTTGCAATGATACTGGGAATGTTGAAGCTGGACAGCCCTTTGCTTTCGCTGCTTCATAATCAGTATTTCCAGTTGATAATAGCAACTCCGGTACAGTTTATAATCGGTTTCAGATTTTATAAGCATGCATATTACGCCTTGAAATCCAAAAGTACCAACATGGATGTATTGATAGCTATGGGTACATCTGCGGCATACTTTTTCAGTCTTTATAATGTTTTCTTTGAGGAAGTTCAAAAAGGCATGATGAAAGACCTCTACTTTGAGGCCGCAGCAGTTATTATTACACTTATTTTATTGGGAAAATACCTTGAAGCAGTTGCCAAGGGTAAAACTTCTGAAGCAATAAAGAAGCTTATGGGCTTGCAGGCTAAGACAGCCAGAGTACTCAGGAACGGTACTGAAGAAGACATACCTATAGAGGATGTTCTGCCTGGTGATGTCGTTATTGTGAGGCCGGGAGAAAAAATTCCAGTTGACGGTAAAATATTGGAAGGTAATTCATCCATAGATGAATCAATGCTCACAGGCGAAAGCCTTCCCGTTGAGAAGAAGGCAGGGGATGTTGTAATCGGAGCAACCATAAACAAATTCGGAACCTTTCGTTTCGAAGCAACAAAGGTAGGCAAGGATACTGCATTGTCCCAAATAATCAAGATGGTTGAAGATGCTCAAGGCTCAAAGGCTCCAATTCAGAAGATTGCAGACAAGGTATCAGGTATATTTGTTCCTGTAGTTTTGGCAATTGCGCTATTGACCTTTGCAATATGGCTGATGGTAACAGGGGATGTAACAAAGGCAATAGTTAGTGCGGTAGCAGTTCTGGTTATAGCGTGTCCATGTTCTCTTGGGTTGGCAACTCCTACCGCAATAATGGTAGGTACCGGAAAAGGTGCTGAAAACGGCATACTTATTAAAGGGGGAGAACATCTGGAAATGGCTTATAAGCTAAATGCCGTAGTTCTTGATAAAACAGGAACAATTACAAAAGGCGAGCCGGAAGTTACGGATATAGTTGTTATAGATACTTCTTATAGTGAAAAGGAGAT
Organism: Bacillota bacterium; assembly: GCA_023412275.1. Lineage (GTDB taxonomy): Bacteria > Bacillota > Clostridia > Acetivibrionales > DSM-1351 > Ruminiclostridium. The sequence goes on along the minus strand of JAEYNY010000077.1, from coordinate 28,115 downwards.
AATACGGCTTGCGGCAATTACTGAAAAAAGTTCCGAGCACCCTTTGGGAGTAGCAATATATGAGCATGGTAAAAAAGAACTTGGTAATATAAATAACCCTGACAGATTCGAAGCTTTACCGGGAAGAGGCGTAATGTCTGTTATAGACGATAAAACCATATATATTGGTACCAGAAAGCTGATGAATGAACAGGGAATAGATCTGGGGAATGTTGAAGCTGCTATTGAGAGACTTGAGGACGATGGCAAAACAGCAATGCTGATGTCTATAAACAATATTCTGACAGCACTTGTTGCAGTTGCAGATACATTAAAAGAAAGTTCAAAGGATGCAATTGAAGAGCTGAAAAATATTGGCATTGACGTATATATGATTACAGGTGACAATAAAAGGACTGCTAACGCTATAGCAAAGCTTGTAGGAATAACTAATGTATTGGCGGAAGTACTTCCTGAAAACAAGGCTGAGGAAGTAGAAAAGCTAAAAGCACAAGGTAAAATAGTTGCAATGGTTGGTGACGGAATAAACGATGCTCCAGCTTTAGCTACCGCAGACATCGGAATGGCAATAGGCACAGGTACTGACGTTGCCATTGAAGCAGCAGATATTACCCTTATGAGGGGCGATTTAAGGACCATTCCGGCTGCCATAAGACTATCAAGAAAAACAATGACTAAAATAAAACAAAATCTATTCTGGGCGTTCTTCTACAATATTATAGGCATCCCATTTGCAGCACTAGGATTACTCAATCCGATGATTGCTGGTGGTGCAATGGCCTTCAGCTCAGTATCGGTAGTAACAAATTCACTAAGCCTGAAAGGTTATGAGCCAATGGATACCCGTAAGTATGAAACTGTTGAGGAATGGCAGAAACAGGAGTGGAATACTGGTAAAAAACAATAATGCATATATTACCAGAGCTTTGACCCCGCAAAGTGCTATCAATTATTCGAATTATATATTGACTGCTTGTAGTTTTTGACTTTATTAAAGGAGGTGGTAAAGAAATCTAGTTGAAGCAGTCAAAAAAATTTGCTGAATCTTCGCCAAAATGCGAAGTACGGAGGAACCAAGACAAAGGGGGTTAATCCATTTTATATGGTAGGGTGATCCTATTACCCGAACCCGGCAGCTAACTTCGGAAGCACACTATAGGAGGAATAATGAAACAAAAGATTACCAAGGCACTTGCAGGATGTATTATCGCCATGATTTTTGCATTTGCATCTACGGCTGTAATGGCAGCTACAATGCCTGCAAAAGTAGTAGGTACAAGCGTAAAAATGAGAAAGGCAGCAACAACATCTTCCTCAATCGTTACTAAATTGACAAATGCAAAAGTAACTGTTACAGACTATTCAAAAGGCTGGTACAAGATTTCCTATAATAAGAAAACCGGTTGGGTTAACGGTAATTACGTTAAATTACAGTCTGTAAAAGGAGTTATAAATGCAAATGGTGTCAATTTTAGGAAAAGTGCCGGAACTTCAAGCAAGGTCATAAGCTCGCTTAAAAGAAGTACTTCCGTACAGATTCTTGATGTTGCAAAAGGTTGGAACAAGGTTAAGATAGGTTCAAAGGTGGGATATGTATCATCAAAATTTGTGAATATATCATCTGCTAACACAACAACTTCGAGAGGGGTATCTGCAGTTGCATTTGCTGCCATTGAGGACGATGGCTCCGTAAACAGTAAACTAATTGCTTATGCCCGTGAGTTTGAAGGAATAAGATATGTTTATGGCGGAACTAATCCTCAAACTGGTTTTGATTGTTCGGGTTTTGTAGGGTACGTATACAAAAAGTTTGATGTCAAGCTTAACAGGTCGGCACAAGGTATGTATTCCAACGGAGTTAAGGTAGCAAAGGCCCAGCTAAAGCCTGGAGATATCTTGTTTTTTGATGCTTCAAGTAGAAAAGCATCAGGACAAATAGACCACGCAGGGATTTACATTGGTGGCGATACCTTTATTCATGCATCTTCATCAAACGGCAAAGTCCGTGAACAAAAGCTGTCTGAATACAGGGGTACTTATATTGGAGCAAAAAGAGTAATTTAAGATTAATGTAAACATAAATATTTCATAGCCACAAAATTCATCTTTTGATGTTTTTTGTGGCTTTTTGTTTACTACCTAGCGGTCTGGTACACCGTTTGACATTATTAACCAATTAAAGTATAATTAGGGTAATAATTACAAAAATTTTATTAAAAGTAAATCTAATTATGTAGAAATTAGAATATCAGCTGATCCATATCTGAACATATCATTAACCATTACAACGATTATAGAAGGTTGGAGATTCCCGATCCCCGGAAAAAGTGGAAGACCGGGTCTTGTATGCGGTATGCCAATTGATACGCCGGATATATAATATACGATTTAATGGAATTACCTGAACTTTTGTAGAAAATTGAAAGATAGACAGTTGAGAATAAAAAAGTTAAAGGAGGAACACAACATGTATTTAGTAAAAAAGATAAAGGGTGCACTAGTTTTGATTTTATCCCTTTCTATCCTTTTAGGAGTTACAGGATGTAGCAGTAGTAATCCTTCCCCCATAACCAATACCAACACAGAAGGTACCGTGAAGAACGGAGGAGACTTTACATTTGGTATAACAACTGAGCCGGATCACCTTGATCCATATCTTGCAATGGCTGCAGAGACCCGTGAGATTCTTTTTAATATTTTTGAAGGCCTGGTCAAATCCGATAAGGATGGTAATATAATCCCTGCGGTAGCTGAAAGCTACGAGGTCTCCAAGGACTCTCTTACATATAGTTTTAAGATAAGAAAAGGATTAAAATTCCATAATGGAAGTGATGTTACTTCTGCGGATGTTAAATATTCTCTGGACAAAGCTATAAGTCTTTCGGTAGCAGGTATGGAAAATGTAAAGTCAGTGGATGCACCGGATGCTTCCACTATAAAGGTTAATCTTAAAAACGCCGACAGTGATTTTTTACCATATCTGACTATTGCCATTGTACCAAAGGGTTATTCAGATTGCGATGTTCATCCTGTAGGAACAGGCCCATTTGTATTTGATTCTTTTACACCTCAACAATCCTTAATATTAAAGAAAAACCCCAATTACTGGCAAAAGGGATTGCCTCATCTTGATAAAGTAACTTTTAAAATTGCATCCGATACAAATGCACTGTTATTGGAATTACAAGCAGGGAGCATAGACGGGTCAACTGTTTATAATGATCAGACCCTGTCAAAGCAACTTGACTCCAATACCTTTAAGATTGAACAGGCAAATTCCAATTCTGTACAACAATTAAATCTAAATAATGCCGTAAAGCCGTTTGACAACGCTAAAGTACGTCAGGCAATCAGTTATGCAGTAGACCCTGACGAAATAATAGAAACAGTGGTTTATGGAAAAGGTACAAGAGTCGGAACACCTGTAATACCGGGTTTAAAGACTTACTTTGATTCAAGCCTGACTAATGCATATAAAAAGGACATAGACAAGGCAAAACAATTGTTAAGTGATGCGGGTTATCCTAATGGTTTTAGCTTTACAATCACTGTACCATCCAATTATCAGGTTCATGTGGATTCAGCGCAAGTAATTGTAAATCAGCTGAAAAGTATCGGAATTACCGCTTCTATAAAGCAAGTGGATTGGGCTACATGGTTAAGTAAGGTCTATAAGGAAAGACAATATGAAGCTACTATTATTTCAGTTGACGGAATCAATGTATCTCCCAGAAGTTTCTTGGAAAGATATGTTTCAACTAATGCATCAAATTTTATAAACTATAAGAGTTCAGAGTTTGATTCACTTTACAAGAAAGCAACAGATGAAACAGATGCATCAAAAAGGGTAGAATTGTATAAGAAGGCCCAGCAAATGTTATCCAAAGATGCCGCAAGTGTGTATATTCAGGACATTGCTGCATTGACGGCACTAAGAAAAAATATATCGGGATTTACACCGTATCCTTTGTATGTCTTTGATGCTTCCACTCTGTATTATACAAGTGAATCAAAATGAAATACATACTCAGAAGGATTGTAACTTTACTTTTGACTCTGTTTTTAGTATCGGTCTTAACCTTTATAGCATTTGATATTATTCCCGGTGATCCTGTGGAATTAATTTTGGGAACACAGGCATCACCGGAAAGGATAACGGCTTTAAGAACTCAGTTAGGATTAAATGAAAGCATGCCCGTCAGATATTTTGATTGGTTATCAGGATTATTAAAGTTCAATTCCGGAAAATCAATTCAGTATTCAAGGCCGGTTAATTCGCTGATTTCCAACAGCTTTCCTGTAACTGCATGGTTGACTTTTATATCCTTTTCGCTTATTGTGCTTTTTTCAATACCACTTGGCATATTTGCGGCAAAGTGGAAAAACAAATTAATAGATAAGATTATCAGCACGGTAACAATGTTTAGTGTGTCGATTCCCAATTTCTTTCTGGGGGTTATTTTCATTTGGCTGTTCGGAATTGTTTTTAAATTGTTTTCACCGGGAAGATATGTTGATTATCATGAAAATTTTATAGGCTTTTTGAATTATTTGATATTTCCGGCCTTGGCAATTGCAATACCTAATATAGGAATATCAGTGAAATTTTTAAGGACATCTCTTATAGATCAGATGAATGCAGATTATGTTAGAACTGCCTATAGTAAAGGCAATATGGACTTTGCTGTCCTGTACAGACATGTATTCAGAAATGCTTTAGCTCCTTTAATGACTTTATTCGGAATGATAATTGTTGAAATCTTATCAGGTAGCATAGTAATAGAGCAGGTGTTTTCATTACCTGGTATAGGACGTTTACTCATTTCATCAATAACCTTCAGGGATTTACCTGTAATTGAATCACTTGCCATCTATATTGCTTTTATTGTAGTTTTTATTAATTTTGCAGTTGATTTAGCATTACAGGTTATTGATCCAAGGATAAAAATAAAGTAAGGGAATCCGGTATGAATAAAAAAATTGATTATAATGTTAAACTTGGCTTTTTTATAATAGGTATAGTAATTTCTCTGGCTGTTATCAGCTTTTTTTATACACCTTATGACCCATATACAATGGATATATCAAATAGATTTAACGGGATATCAGTCAAACATTTACTTGGAACTGATAATTTCGGAAGGGATATTTTCAGCCGTGTAATAACAGGGGCAAGGTTTACACTTTTTGTTGCTATATGTACTGTAACGTCAGGGACATTGTTTGGAATAGTTTTAGGCCTTACAGCAGGTTATTTGGGAGGTATGGCCGACGAGATCATTATGAGGATTATTGACGCTATAAACTCTTTTCCTGCCATTTTACTTGCATTAGTTATGGTAACTGTTCTTAATCAAGGTAAATACACTATTATTATTGCATTGTGCATACTGTTTGTACCAAGTTTTACAAGAATAGTAAGAAGTGGCACCTTACAATATAAAAATAGTGAATTTGTAAAGCTTGCTCAGGTAATAGGTGCTTACCCAATAAGAATTATGTTTGTTCATATTCTGCCGAATCTTTATCCTACGCTGCTTTCGGCAATTGTGGTAGGTCTGTCCAATGCTATATTGGCTGAATCGGGAATGAGCTATTTGGGACTTGGAATTCAACCGCCTATACCAAGTTGGGGACGTATGCTATACGAAGCACAAACTCACTTGTTCCACTCACCTCTCAGTGCATTTGTTCCCGGGATGTTTATTATTATTACTGTATTGGGATTTAATTTTCTTGGAGAAGGAATTCGCAAAAGACTAAATTGATAAATATCATGCAGGAGGAACAATGTCGGATATATTACTGCAAGCGGAAAATCTCGCCATAGACATAAAAAATGAAAATAAAAACTTAACCTTTGCTGATGATATAAATTTTAGTGTAAAAAAAGGTGAAATTTATGGAATCGTTGGAGAATCCGGTTGCGGTAAAAGCTTGCTTGCACATTCAATAGCAGGTCTTCTACCTGAAAATGTTAAAACTTCAAGTGGAAGCATAATGTTTGACGGAGTTAATCTGTTGGATTTAAATAAAAAGGAATTCCGAAAAATACAGGGAAAAGATATTACCATGGTTTTTCAGGAGCCTTTGACTTCATTGAATCCATTAATGAAGATAGGCAGGCAGGTAGCTGAGAACTTAAAAATACATACTGATTTAACAAAGCATGAAATACAAAAAGAAACACTTAATATATTGAAAAAAGTAGGCCTAAATAATCCGGAAGAATTGGTAAACTGTTATCCTCACCAATTATCGGGAGGAATGAGGCAGCGAATAATGATAGCATCAGCAATAATATGTAAGCCAAAACTGGTTATTGCTGATGAACCTACAACTGCACTGGATGTTACAATACAGTCACAGATATTGAATTTATTACAGGACATAAATAAGACCTACGGCTGTGCGATTGTATTTATTTCACACGATTTAGGTGTTATAAGTCGCATTTGTGACAGAGTAGCTGTAATGTACTGCGGAAATATAGTTGAGGAAGGAGATACAAGAAGTGTATTTTGCAATCCCCAACACCAATATACAAAAGGCCTGATTGACTCTATTCCCACAAAGGACAAAAAAGGTCTTAGCCTTATAAACATACCGGGTAAGGTTCCCAGCATAACCGAAAAAAGGGAAGGCTGCTATTTTGCAAACCGTTGTGCAAAGGCTAAGGAAAAATGCTTTAAAACTAAGCCGGAATATACTTTAATAACCCGTAATCATAAAGTGAGCTGTTTTTTATCTGGGGAAACAGGTGAATAAAATGACTGAAAAATCTAACTACATCTTAGAAATTAATAATCTAAGTAATTATTATAATAAATCAAAACTAAAGGTTCTTAAAAATGTCTCATTAAATATCAGACATGGTGAAATTTTTGGTCTTGTAGGAGAAAGCGGTTGTGGAAAATCAACACTTGGCAGGTCAATAGCAGGGCTGGTGGAAACAGACGGCAACATTGCAATTGATGGGGAAAGTGTTGGTAAAAAAAGAAGTATATCGTTATGCAAAAAAGTGCAGATGATATTTCAAGACCCATTAAGTTCTTTAAACCCGTGTAAAAAGGTAGGCTGGATACTTGAAGAGCCTCTTAGGATTCATAAAATTGGCAGTAAAAGAGAAAGGAAGAACGAAGTAATCAAAATATTAGAGACAGTAGGTCTTGATGCTTCATATTATGAACGATATCCCAGAGAACTCAGCGGAGGACAAAGACAACGTGTAAGCATAGCCTGTGCACTGATGCTTAAACCCAAGCTGCTTATTGCAGATGAACCTGTTTCAGCACTTGATGTTTCTATACAGTCTCAAATACTTAATCTCTTAAAAAACCTCCACGAAAATCTACAGTTATCATTTTTATTTATTTCTCATGACTTGAATGTAATTTACTATCTATGTGACAGAGTAGCAGTAATGTATTCCGGTCGCATAGTTGAGCTTGCAAAAGCAGAAGAAATTTATAGCTTGCCATTACACCCGTATACCAAGGTTTTGCTCTCGTCTGTACCTGAAATGTCAAGTGCACCTGTTTTATCACGTATTGATAAAGAAGTAGAGCTAAATGAAAAAGTAAATACAGACATATTAGAAAAAGGCTGTGTATTTTATAGTCGTTGCCCTAAAGCCAAGGAAAAATGCCAAAAAGAGGTCCCCGAATTAAAATGTATTGAAGGAAATGGTTCTTTAAAGCATTATGTCAGTTGTCATTTTGTTTGATAGGGAGGTTATGCATTAATGGGAAACTCACAAAGGTTTTATTTTTCTTCCTTTGATGGAACCACATTACATGTAAAGCATTGGTATTCTAAAAGAAGTCAGAAAAAAGGACTTATACTGATAGCACACGGCCTTGGAGAAACAGCAGATTATTATGATGATTTTTGTGTTGAAGCAATAAACTATGGGTTTGATGTAGTTATCCCCGAAGCCAGAGGACACGGTAAAACGGCTGGAGATAATGGTGGCAATCCCGGTAAAGATAGTATACATAACATGGCAGAAGATTTAAATACACTTCTTCAAGACATCAAAAAAGATAATCCTTATGACAACGTAGTACTGCTGGGACACAGTTTAGGCTCGGTAGTGGCACAATTATTTGCTTTAAAATATAGTGAAGAGCTTATTGGCCTTGTTCTTACAGGTATTCCTTATCTGGATAATACCAATGAATTACTGGCTATAGTAAATAGGGAGATTGCATCAAGAGGACTCAAAGCACCCTGTATGAATGCATTTCAGACAATATTTTCAGATATTAATAAGCCTTTTGAGCCTGTTAAAACAGATTTAGACTGGATAACAAGCGATGAAAATATGGCAAAAGAATCACTTGCGTTGCCGTACACTTTTGTTTTGTTTAGCAATGAGTTTTATCGTGACTTTTTTGAATCTGTAATAGAAACCAATGAAACTGCAAACTGGCATAATATTTCAAGTTCCTGTTCAATTTTACTTTTAAGTGGCGCAATGGATGTCATGAGCCAATATGGCAGAAGTATAAAAGAAAAATCTGCTCAGTTAACGGCTATTGGTATAAAAAATTTACGTTATAAGATATATGAAAGTCTACGACACAGTATTCTGAGAGAGGTATCACGCCAAGAGGTTATAAGAGATATATTGGAATGGATTAGATTGAGAATATAAGATTAGTGTACAAAAAGCATAACCCTTGTTGCATTTGCAACAACTCTGAAAATAGTTTTCTTGTATCATTATAGTATTAAAGTCAGAGACTATTATTCAGGAGGATTTGTCATGGGCATGTTTTGCTATCAATGTCAAGAAACTGGAAGAAACAAAGGCTGTGAATTTGGCGGTGTTTGCGGCAAAAGTGAAGACCTTGCAGATTTGCAGGATCTTTTAATATATACTCTTAAAGGAATTTCGGAAATTATAATAAAAGGAAAGCTTGATACCAAAAACTTATCTTATATTAACCATGAAGTTGTAAAAAGTTTGTTTATGACAATAACAAATGCTAATTTTGATGATGATATTATCATAACAAAAATTAATCAAATGCTTTCTATCAGAAATGAACTAAGAAGTAAAGTATCTATACAAAATCTACATGATGCGGCCACATTTGAAATAAAAACCGTGAACGATATGGTGTATAAGGCATCATATGTGGGCATGATACCCAAAGATAATGAAGATGTCAGGTCTCTGAAACACCTTATTTTATTTGGGATAAAGGGACTGGCTGCATATACTTATCATGCATTGAATCTGGGAAGGGAACTTGAAATTCTTTATGCATTTATCTATGAAGCACTTGAAGCCACATTGAAAACAGACCTTACAGTGGAATACCTTGTTACTCTTGCCATGAAAGCGGGAGAGGCAGGTGTTAAAGCAATGGCACTTTTAGATGATGCGAATACTTCTCAATACGGTAATCCAGAAATAACAAAAGTAAATATAGGAGTAAGACAGAATCCCGGAATTCTCATATCCGGACATGATTTGACCGACCTGGAGCAGCTACTTGAACAAACTCAGGGGACAGGGGTTGATGTTTATACTCATAGTGAAATGCTACCATCACATTATTATCCGGCATTTAAGAAATATGATAATTTAGCCGGGAATTATGGAAATGCATGGTGGAAGCAAGAGGATGAGTTCGTTACCTTTAACGGGCCAATTCTTTTTACCACAAACTGCATAGTCCCGCCAATTAATGAGGAAGTAAAGTCGAGAATCTTTACTACAGGAGTGACGGGCTTCCCTGGCTGTGTTCATATTGAAACTAATTCTGACGGTAAAAAAGATTTTTCAAGAATAATTGAACTTGCAAAAACTTTGAAACCACCAGTAGAGATTGAATCAGGAAATATAGTTGGAGGATTCGCACATAATCAGGTTTTTGCTTTGTCTGATAAAGTAGTAGATGCAGTCAAAACCGGAGCCATAAAAAAGTTTATCGTAATGGCGGGTTGTGACGGAAGAATGGAAAGCAGAGAGTATTACACCCAATTCGCAAAAAAGCTTCCAAAGGATACCGTTATTCTTACAGCCGGGTGTGCTAAATACCGATATAACAAATTAGACCTTGGAGACATCGGAGGAATTCCCAGAGTACTTGATGCAGGACAGTGCAATGATTCATATTCACTTGTAATGATTGCATTGAAATTAAAAGAAGTATTGGGACTTAGGGATATAAATGACCTTCCGATTATATATAATTTATCATGGTATGAACAAAAAGCAGTATTGGTTCTTCTTGCCTTGCTGTACTTGGGAGTCAAGAACATTCATCTCGGCCCTACACTACCGGCATTTTTATCACCAAATGTTACAAAATTCCTTATAGATAATTTTGGCATTGGGGGAATTGAAACAGTAGATGATGATATTAAACTATTTATGGGGATATAGCTTCAAAAACGGATTGTATAAGCTATGGGATAAAATAGGAGATTTTCATAAATAATTCGAAAAATTTTCAACTTTATTTGTGGAAATTGCACCAAATAGTAGATAATGATAGTAAATTATGATATAATTGGAAAAGTAACAAAAAATTTATAAGAAAGGAGGATATTGAATGAAAAAGAAGATAATGAAGGCCCTGACTTTGGGCTTATCAATCGCATGTTGTGCTTTTGCTTTAAATGTACAGGCAGCAACAACGATTACTGAAAATCAAACTGGAACCATTGACGGATACAACTACGAGTTGTGGAAGGATAATGGTACTACAAGTATGACTTTAAATGGTGGTGGTAAGTTCAGCTGCTCCTGGAGTAATATCAATAATGCATTATTCCGTACTGGTAAAAAGTACGATGAGACCAAGACACATCAGCAACTTGGAACCATCTCATTGGATTACGCAGCAAACTATCAACCATCAGGAAATTCATACTTGGCTGTTTATGGTTGGACAAGCAGCCCACTTGTAGAGTATTACATCATCGATAGCTGGGGCAGCTGGAGACCACCGGGAGCTACTTCAAAGGGAACTATCACTGTTGATGGCGCTACATACGATGTATATGAGACTACTCGTGTAAATCAACCATCAATTAAAGGTACTGCAACTTTTGAACAGTATTGGAGTGTTAGAACATCGAAACGTACAAGTGGAACCATATCTGTAAGTGACCACTTCAAGGCGTGGGAAAGCAGAGGTATGACAATGGGTAAAATGTATGAAGTTTCACTCGTTGTAGAAGGATACCAAAGCAGCGGTAGCGCCAATATTACTACTATGAATCTTAATGTTGGCGGAGGAACTCAGCCTGTAGTAAAAGGTGATTTAAATGCTGATGGAAGTATTAATGCATTAGACTTTGCAGCACTAAAATCACATTTAGTAGGAGCTACAAAACTTTCAGGAACAGCTCTTTCTAATGCTGACGTTAACGGAGATGGTCAAGTAGACGCTCTCGATTTCGCATTAATGAAAAAGTTTATATTAGGCTTAATAACTACTTTCTAAGATGAAGTAGTATTGTGCTATAAACAAGAAGGAGCATCGTACCTTAAAAGAGGTAAGGGATGCTCCTTTTTAGTGAGTATGATATGGTCGCTTTATGTCTGCCCTGGTCAAGGAAATAAATACCATATAGTTGTTGAGTTGGCAGATTTTATGTGTTAATCTAGCTGTAGGAGATGATTAAGGGTAATAAATAAGGAGTGTGTTTTTATGGATTATAATAAGGCGGCTTCCTATTGGACCGAAAAAGAAGAAAAGGCGGTTCGGATGGACCGTGATGAACTTTTGGCAAGGGTAGAGAAGTTTATTATGACACATAATACTTGTGCCTTGGCAACAGGCTTCGGTGATTTTGTCCGTTGCACGCCCATCGAATACAACTATAAAGACGGTAGATTCTGGCTGCTTTCTGAGGGTGGTCTGAAATTCAGGGGCCTGGAGGGAAATAAAAATGTCTGCCTTGCCATCTACGATGAGTATACCGGCCTCGATCATTTGGGGGGTATGCAGGTCAACGGTGTGGCAGAGCTTGTTGAACCTTGGACAAGTGAATACGTGGAGCTGTTAGCCTTGAAGAATATTTCCGCACAGAAACTGAAAAAGCTTCCAACCACCTTGTACCTCATTAAGATAACACCAACTCGCATTGACTTTGTCTGTTCAGAAATTCATAAATTAGGCTTTGATACCAGACAACATTTGTGTTTTTCCGATAGTAATGCTGATGATTTGGATTTGCATGACTGAACTAACTAAATAGACTAAAAAAATGGATTGTTTTTCAACAATCCATTTTTAAAATTCTTTAAGGTACCTTTATTGCGTTTAATACCGAGTCATTTTTTACTACTTTATATTTTTTATCTTTTCTCCAAGAGTTTAAATCATCATCATATTTTTTAGTAATATAGCTGCTTTTTATATCATCTTTTAATTGTGCAAATGAGTAAATTTTCATCAGCTTCATTACATGATAGCCATAGGAAGTTTTAACAATACCTGTATCTCCGACTTTCTTTGAGGTATCTACTGCCCAGTTCTCAAATTCCGTTACAAACTGGTTGTTTTTCATTACAGTGTATTTTCCGCCTGTTTCTTTTGAACCCGGATCTTCGGAAAGCTCTTTTACAAGTGCTGCAAAATCTGAATTCGGAGCATTAACTTTTATTAAAGTTTCTTCTGCTTTTTTTCTTGCTTCTGCATCTTTTTCAGGAGTGGACTGATTGTTTTCGTCTGTAGACAGGAAGAGAATATGTCCTACAATTACCTTGTAAAACTTATCTTTGTTACTATTATAGAATTTCTTAAGTTCAGTGTCGGTGCATTTATAATTATTTTGTGTTACTGTTGCAAATTTTCTTACTATAGTAGCGTTGTTATAAAAACTCTTGAATTGAGCAAGGGTAAACCCTGTTTCGTTTTTGATAATTTTCTCCTGATCTACCGCTGTTGTTGCCAGAGAACTAAGATACGAATTCATATTAGCATTAAATTCATCCGTTTCTTTTTTAGTTAATGTCATTTTAGCAGCTTTAGCCTTGGAAAGTTGAATTTTAAAATCCACGATGTTATCAAGTGCCAGTTTTTTAGCATATTCAGATGCTTTCATATTATTAATATTTGCATTCCAATCAACATCATAAGAATTAAAATAACTTTGTATCATTGAAATGGCATCTTTAAGGAAAAAGTTGTATTCTTCCTTTGATATCTTTTCAGTTCCAACTTTTGCTACATATGTTTCCGGAGTGGTTGTCTTTGAAGTCGCTGCAAAAGTAGAAGCCGGAATCATCGACGTTAATACTAATGCAACCACAACAAGTGCATTTACAAACTTTCTATACATTTTTTACCTCCTGTTTTGACCGCTATGCGGCAAAAATATTATTGTTAAAAAAACCCACTATGTATAATTTAACACGGGGCTTCCAAAATCCTCTAATATATTATAAAAAATTACTTTTTTTAATCAATTGTAAGAAGCACGAAAATGTAATAATATATGTATATAGAGCTATTTTATGACAATTATGTAAAATGACATAAAATAGTTAAAATTAAATTATAGAAAGGAGGGGATAAAAAATGGATAAAAAATTTTTTTTAAAGGTTTTCTTTGTATTGGCATTGACAGCACTGTTACCATTAATGTCAGTTGCAAATGTTCCTGCAAATGCCATGTCAGCAGAAGGTGTAAAGTATGAATTTGAAAACGGCGTTCAGAATAATGCTGAAATTCATACGGACTATGTAGGGAAAACCGATGATGGCCTGACATTTGACCTAAGTGGCGCAACTTGCAGTTTCATTGGACAAAAGGGAACAAGCACTTCTGTTAATGTTGACATTGACCAAGCAGGACTTTACGAGTTGGTTGTCCGATATGCACAGCCTTTTGACAAGACCAAGAAGGTGCAGTATCTCAACGTCAACGATTCAAATCAGGGAGAAGTTAGCTTTCCATACACTCTCAGCTGGAAGGAAATGTCCGCAGGAATTGTTAAGCTCAATAAAGGTACAAACAATATTGAATTTGAAGGCTACTGGGGATACACTTTTTTTGACTACCTTATTGTTAAACCGGCAGATGAAAGTATTACGAATCTGAAAGTTGAAAAAAAGCTGGTAAACCCTAATGCTACAAAAGAAACAAAAGCACTAATGAGCTACCTGGTTGACGTGTATGGAAAGAATATTATATCAGGTCAGCAGGAACTTTGCGGGTCACATAACTATGAAGGCTCAGAGTCAGACTTTACCTATATTAAGGAAAAAACAGGTAAGATGCCTGCATTAAGAGGGTTTGATTTTATGAACTTCAGAGGCAACGGCTTGTTATGGGATGATCTTTGTGCCGAACGTGTCATTGACTGGTACAAAAACAAAGGCGGCATACCAACAGTTTGCTGGCATTGGTTTTCACCCGGAAATATCGGTAAAAAAGCCGACAACAGCTTCTACACAGAGAGCACTACTTTCAGTATATCAAAGGCTCTTACATCGGGAACTGCCGAAAATACCGCTCTGCTTAATGATATTGAATTTATGGCAGGAAAATTCAAACAGCTTCAGGATGCCGGTGTTCCTGTACTTTTCAGACCACTCCATGAGGCAGAAGGAGGATGGTTCTGGTGGGGCGCTGAAGGCCCTGAGAATTGTGTAAAGCTTTACAGGCTGTTATATGAAAAATTCACAAATGAATATCATTTAAACAATATCATATGGGTTTGGACATCCTATACATATGACACATCTTCAAAATGGTATCCGGGTGACGACGTAGTTGATATTCTTGGTTATGACAAATACAATGCCAAGGATGGACTGCCAAACGGAAGTGCTATTTCTTCAACCTTCTATAATATGGTTAAGCTCACAAACGGTAAGAAGCTAGTTACAATGAGTGAAAATGATACAATTCCGCAGGTTTCTAACCTTACAAATGAGATGGCCGGCTGGTTGTATTTCTGCCCTTGGTACGGATGGTATCTTACAGGAGAGCAGAATAATCCGGTTGATTGGCTAAAACAAATGTATACCAGCGATTATTGTATTACACTGGACGAGCTTCCTGATCTTGAAACTTACCCATTCCCATCGGAAGGGGAAACTCCGACAACCATGTATGGTGATTTGAATGGGGATAAACTAATCGATGCAATTGATCTTGCTTTATTAAAAAAATGTATATTAGACAACAATCAGAGTATAAAGTCAGCAGATGTTGACGGTAACGGTTCTGTAGATGCTATAGATTTCGTATATATGAAGAAATTTCTGACAGGTGAAATTTCCAACTTTCCCGCCAGTGGAAAGTAATTGATTTTTTTGTTATTTAAAGAAAGGAAGATATAATATGAAAAAAGGATCGATTTTAAAGGTAACAAGAGCTTCCATAATGAGCATTGTTATCCTTGCAATGCTTGTAACTTCATTCACAGTTTTGAATGTAAGTGCAGCAAGTACAGACTACAACTATGCACAATTATTGCAGTACTCACAATATTTTTATGATGCAAACATGTGTGGTACCGAAGTTGGCGAAAAAACCCAATACACTTGGAGAAATGACTGCCATACTTATGATGCAAAACTACCGCTAGATTCAAAAAATACAAATATGACTGATAGCTTTATCAGCCAGAATAAGAGTGTTCTTGACCCTGACGGAGACGGAATGGTGGATGTTTCCGGCGGCTTTCATGATGCAGGTGACCATGTTAAATTTGGTATGCCTGAAGCATACTCAGGTTCAACTCTTGGATGGGGATTTTATGAATTCAAGAATCAATATGTTACAACAGGACAAGACACCCACATAAAAACAATATTAAGATATTTCAATGATTACTTTATGAAAAGTACTTTCCTTGATTCAACTGGTAAAGCTATAGCATTCTGCTATCAGGTTGGAGACGGAGATGTAGACCATGCATACTGGCAAGCACCTGAAGTTGATGAAATGTTCAGAAGAGGTTGGTTTGCAACTGATGCAATGCCTTCAACTGATTGTGTGTCAGCTGCTGCTGCTTCACTTGCAGTAAATTACATGAATTTTAAGGACGAAGACCCGGCATATGCAGAAAAATCCCTTAAATATGCAAAAGCTTTATTCCAATTTGCAGAAAGATGTCCTAGCAAATCAGTAAACATTGATGGACCTAAAGGTTATTACGGATCATCTAAATGGCAGGATGATTACTGTTGGGCCGCATCATGGCTATATTTGGCAACACAGGATGATCATTACCTTGACGAAACACTAAAGAATTTTGATTACTATGCACCTTCATGCTGGACACATTGCTGGAACGATGTTTGGTCAGGTACAGCATGTATTATTGCTGAAATAAATGATTTAATTGATAAAAATGGACAAGTATTAGAAGACAGATACAAAAAACTAACAAATAAGAGTTCATATGAAGAGATTGATTTCTGGAGTCAGATTGCAAAGTTAGTAGATGGTTGGATGTCAGGCAAAAATGTTACAATATCACCTGGCGGATATGCTTTCTTAAATCAATGGGGTTCTGCAAGATATAATACCGCTAGCCAGCTGTTGGCACTTGTTTATGATAAGAATCATGGTGATACTCCATCAAAATACAGCCAATGGGCTAAATCACAGATGGATTACCTGTTGGGCAATAATCCATTAAACCGTTGTTATGTAGTAGGATACAGTGATAATTCCGTAAAATATCCTCACCACAGAGCTGCATCTGGATATGCTACTGCTGAAGGAACCGGACCTCAGAAATACGTTCTTTATGGTGCATTGGTTGGAGGTCCTGATGCTAGTGACCAACATAAGGATATTACCTCAGACTACGTGTACAATGAAGTAACAATAGACTATAATGCTGCCTTTGTTGGAGCCAGTGCTGGTATTTACAGATACTTCGGAAACTCAACAATGCAGGTTACACCTAATTTCCCACCACCACCAACAGAAGACGATCCTGATGACCCTTCCGGTTCCAAATACTGGGTAGAAGGTTTCTGTGTGGATGTAGCTCAATCTGACGGACCAAAAGCAACTGAAGTTACCTTGTATGTAAAATCCGATGTTTCAAAAACTTCAAAAAATATTTCTGTAAGATACTACTTTGATTCTACAGGAATGACATCACTTGACCCTAACAAAATTGAAATGAGACAGTTGTATGACCAGACGGCTGCAGAAACAGATTATGCAGCTGAAATTTCAGGGCCACACCTCTATAAAGATAAAATCTATTATATAGAAGTAAAATGGCCAAATTATGTAATTGCAAATTCCAACAAGAAATATCAGTTTGCTATAGGTACATATGCTTGGCAAAATTACTGGAATCCTACTGATGACTGGAGCCATCAGGGCTTAAAAGTTGTTGAGGACAGTTGGAAAGGTACACCTGAAAAGGCAGACAATATCTGTGTTTATGACAATGGCGTTCTGGTTGGCGGTACTGAGCCAGATGGAACTACACCGGGAGGAAATGATCCTGGTCCAACAATTAAACCGGGTGACCTAAATAACGATACAACAATTGATGCTTTGGACTTGACATTGCTAAAAATGCACTTGTTGGGAATCAAAGTTCTTGCAGGAGATGCGCTGAAAGCAGCAGATATAGATGCTAGCGGTACAGTTGATGCACTCGATTATGTTCAACTGAAAAAGATTATATTGACACAGGCAGTATAACAAAAAAGTCAAAAGGGAGTTTGCATAACTACTAAAAGTAGCTAGGGAAGCTCCCTTTACTTTTACTTAATTTAAGACTGTTTTACTTTAAAGAGGTAACAACAGTAATTAAATAATTTAGGAGGCAAATTATGAATTTAATAAGTCCTGAAAGAAAGCGTAAAATAAGAGCAGGGATTGCATGCTTTGTAGCAAGCGGAATTCTTGCAACCTCCGGGTGTATTATTCCTTTAAATTTCAATCAAAATGTGTCTGCGGCAAGTACATCTCCCAGTGATTATCAGCAGGATTCTCGCATACGAATCAACTCTATAGGATATCTTCCCGAAGCGGAGAAAAAAGCAACAATCGCAGCTTCATCCGGTGATTTTATTATAGTAAATACTAGTGGAACATCTGTTTTTACTGGTAAAACTACTACAATTTATGACACTGATACCAATGAACAGGTTAGTATTGCTGATTTTTCATCGCTAAAGACAGAAGGAAGCTACATCTTACTTGTACCGGGAATAGGGAAGAGTGTAACCTTCAAAATCGATCCCAATATTTATGCAAATCCATTTAAAACAGCAATGCTTGGAATGTATCTCTGGCGCTGCGGAACTTCAGTTTCAGCAACATATAACGGCAAGGTATTCTCTCATGAGGCTTGTCATACAAAGGACGCATATACTGACTATATTAATGGACAGCACAACATAAAAGATGGCGGAAAAGGGTGGCATGATGCCGGGGATTACAATAAATACGTTGTTAATGCCGGTATTACCGTAGGTTCTATGTTATTTGCATGGGAGCAGTATAAAGATCAGATAAAAGACATATCTTTAACAATGCCTGAGAGTAACAACTCAATGCCGGATTATTTGGATGAAATCAAATATGAAACGGATTGGCTTTTAACCATGCAATATCCCGATGGAAGCGGAAAGGTAAGCCATAAGCTTTCTACAAAAGACTTTGGTGGATTTGTGCTGCCGGAAAGAGAAACTGCCGACAGGTTTTTCACTTCGTGGGGAAGTGCTGCAACAGCAGACTTTGTGGCTATGCTGGCAATGGCTTCAAGAGCATTCCGTCCGTATGATGCAGCATATGCGGATAAATGCATTGCTGCCGCAAAAGTCAGTTATCAATTTTTAAAAGCAAATCCCGGAAACACAAAACCTGACCAAAGTGCTTTTTCTACAGGCGGATATGAAACCACAGATACTGACGACAGGCTGTGGGCAGCTGCGGAGATGTGGGAAACCCTTGGTGACAGCAGTTACTTGGCAGATTTTGAAGCCAGTGCAAATAACTTTACAAAGAAAATTGACGTTGATTTCGATTGGGGAAATGTAAATAACCTTGGAATGTTTACATACCTGTTATCCGAAAAGAGCGGAAAAAACACTACACTATATAAT
This sequence comes from Bacillota bacterium, assembly GCA_023412275.1. Classification (GTDB taxonomy): domain Bacteria; phylum Bacillota; class Clostridia; order Acetivibrionales; family DSM-1351; genus Ruminiclostridium. The sequence continues at coordinate 9,048 of JAEYNY010000077.1, read as the reverse complement.
TCAATTAAGAGTGCATTGACTTCAGCGGCAGACAGTATTGTTGCTACTGCTGACGGACACGGCTATGGAAGACCAATGGGAGCAACCTATTACTGGGGCTGCAACGGAACCGTGGCACGTCAGACCATGATTCTTAATATTGCAAATAAATTATCACCAAAGTCTGAGTACGTTAATACGTCACTGGATGCATTGAACTTCCTGTTTGGCAGAAACTATTATGATCGTTCCTTTGTTACAGGTCTCGGACTTAACCCTCCAATGTATCCCCATGACAGACGTTCAGGCGGTGATTCTCTGACAGATCCATGGCCCGGATATTTAGTCGGTGGAGGTTGGCCGGGAGCCAAGGATTGGAAGGATGACCAGGAAAGTTATCAGACCAATGAGATTGCAATTAATTGGAATGGTGCATTGATTTATGCTCTGGCTGCATCTCTGGACATGCCTGATACTTCTGATGCACTATTCGGAGATATAAATATGGATGCAAAAGTGGATGCTATTGATTACGCATTACTGAAAAAACACTTATTAGGGATGGGTGATTTATCCGGGGATGCATTGAGAATTGCAGATGTAAACCATGATAATGCAGTTGATGCTTTGGATTTATCAATTTTAAAACAGTATTTGTTAGGCAAGATTACAAGCTTATAATTGATTTATGATATGAATGCAATCGGGAGTGAATAAACAGCTCCTGATTGCATTTTATAATTTGCAGAAAAATGTGGGAGGTGGGTTTCAATGAACATTTATCTCGATAATTATCAGGTCGACTCTCGGGTGCGCCTTAATTCAATAGGCTTTATACCCACTCAGGAGAAAAAAGCCACGATAGCAGCGGAATGCAGCCGTTTTTATATTGTAACGCAAAACGGCCAGATGGCTTTTTCTGGAAGTACCACAGCGGTCTATAATACCGACACTGACGAGCAGGTAAAAATTGCTGATTTTTCTGCTGTAACCGGTGAAGGAAGTTATGTTCTGGTAGCTGAAGGGGTTGGTAAAAGCACAACCTTTAAGATTGATAAAAATATCTATATAGAGCCGTTTAAAACAGCAATGCTGGGCATGTACCTGTGGCGTTGCGGAACAGCGGTTTCTGCCACATACAAAGGTGACGTATTTTCCCATCAAGCATGTCATACAAATGATGGGTATACAGATTACGTAAACAATCAACATACTATTAAGGATAGCACAAAGGGTTGGCATGATGCGGGAGATTATAATAAATACGTTGTAAATGCCGGTATTAGTGTAGGCTCAATGCTGTTTGCATGGGAACAATTTAAAGGCCAGATAAAAGATAATACCTTAACCATGCCAGAAAATAATAATGCAATTCCTGACTATCTTGATGAAATAAAGTATGAAACCGACTGGCTTTTGACCATGCAGTATCCCGATGGCAGCGGCAGAGTCAGCCATAAGTTATCAACGTTGGATTTCGGCCCTTTTCAGCCTCCCGAAAATGAGAAAACAGAAAGATATTTCACTCCTTGGAGCAGTGCGGCTACAGCAGACTTTGTTGCGGTAATGGCTATGGCATCAAGAGCATTCAGGCCATATGATTCGGCTTATGCTGACAGGTGTATAGAGGCAGCCAAGACAAGTTATGACTTTTTGAAAGAAAACCCTCAAAATGTAAGACCTGATCAGAGTGCTTTTTTAACAGGAGCCTACGATTTACCTGATTTTAACGACACTGACGACAGGCTATGGGCAGCTGCAGAAATGTGGGAGACTCTTGGGGATAGTTCTTATCTTTCAGACTTTGAAACGAGAGTTACAAGCTTTAATAATATAGTTGAAATTGATATGTTTGAGTGGATGCAGGTAAATAACCTTGGAGTCTTTACATATTTACTTTCGGACAGATGCGGAAGAAGTCAGGAGGTATATAGCACAGTTAAAAATGCTCTTATTACCGCAGCTGAAACCTTGGTAGCGAATAAAGATAATCATGGCTACGGGCGGCCCATGGGAACTCTGTATTATTGGGGTTGCAACGGCACTGTTGCGCGTCAGACCATGATTCTTAATGTTGCAAACAAGCTGTTACCCAAAAAATCTTATTTAAATACTACTTTGGACGCACTTGGATTCCTGTTTGGAAGAAACTATTTCAATCGCTCATTCGTAACAGGTATAGGTGCAAATCCGCCAATGCATCCTCATGACTCGCGTTCTGCCAGTGATTGCATAACAAATCCATGGCCGGGATATCTTGTTGGTGGTGGATGGCCCGGGGCAAAGGATTGGGTAGATGAGGAAGAAAGCTATATGACAAACGAAGTTGCTATTAACTGGAATAGTGCTTTAATATATGCTTTGGCTGCTTCAATAAGCATTAGTCATCAATGGGGATGCCGTTAATTATCTAATTGATAGAAAACTCCTTTTTATGTTGATAATTCAGCTATAAAAAGGAGTTTTTTGCTTAAATTACTGCTGCTGGTTTAATTCATTACTCTGGCTTATATAATTCAATCTACCATTTAAATATTGAAGATGTTTTTCAAGGTCGCTGCTCATTTCATCATACATCTGTTTTGCAGATTGATCTTGAGTGGACTGAGCCATTACTTTATAAGTTCCTTTTGCTGATTCGCAAGCGGCAACTGCTTTTTGTAAATCGCTTTGTACAGTCATTATTATCACCTCGCCTTCGACAAGTAATATTTTAACCATGAATCCATTTAGAATTCAGAAATTAAGTAAACAAATAATGGATTATGGAATTAAAAATAATTTCTAAGGAAAAATATAAATGTAAGGAATAGCTAAAGGAGTTACTATGATTAACAAAAATTGCAGACGCCAAATAGCTTATATAAGTATTCTTGGTACTACGCAGCTTCATTTAAGAAATCCATATATTATAGCATGGTGGTCAGCGGCATTTCCGGGCACGGGACATTTACTGCTTTCAAAATACCTTAGAGGGTTCCTTTTATTTATATTCGAGATTATAGTAAACCTAAAAGCTCATATCAATACAGCCATATTTTACTCATTCACAGGAAGGTTTGAGCTAGCTAAGAGTACTTTGGATAAAAGATGGTTAATTCTTTACTGTGCAGTCTATATATTTGCAGTTTGGGACAGTTATCGGACAACGGTTGATATCAATAACAATTATGTTCTTGCAGTAAGAGAAGATTCTCAAATTAGTGGCTTCAAACTCGGCTGCTTGGAATTCAATTATCTTGATAAAAGGTCACCGCTGGTTTCGGCAATCTGGTCACTACTTATGCCAGGGACGGGGCAGCTTTATATTCACCGTATTGTTATGGCAGCCTTTTTAATTATCTGGTGGGTAGCCATTATATATTTGTCAAATATACTTCCAGCGGTACATTACACATTTATAGGGGACTTTGAAAAGTTAAAGCGGTTAATTGACCCTCATTGGGCTTTAAACATTTCATCAGTTTATATGTTTGCAATGTATGACGCATATACAAACAGTGTTGAGAATAATAAACTATTTGATTGGGAGCAAGCAAAGTTTATACAAAGAGAATATCAGAGTAATAATTTTAATATGCCAAGTAAAAAAAAGTGCTTTAGAGGTGACATAATGCACATTGTTGCTACATTCGAACATTCTATATATCTTGAAAAAGCTATTACGGAAATTGAAATGCGAGGAGTCCCGAAAGAAGACATACTCGCAATACCAATGGATAAAAGAGACGAAAAGAGAAAGATGTTTGATTCTATACACGAGTCGGACGGACTTAGTTTGATTGACTTGGGTGCTGTACTGGGAACCATATTTATGCTCATGGGTACAATTTATGGATTTTTACTAAGATGGGGACCAATAATTTGGGGGTTGATAGGGTTGGTAGCAGGTTTTATAACAGGCCTTATAATTAAGCTGATTCTCACTAAAAAGTATGAAAATAGACCTGAAAGTAAAAAATCCACAGAAGTTGTTTTAATCATCAAGTGTGGAGAAGATAAGTCTGACATGGTGAAAAACGTATTTTGGAATAACCATGCTCTTGGCATAAGTAATATTAGATTTGAATAATTTTAGAGTAAAATGTTAAGAATTTAATATTTATTTAAAAATAATTTAGTATAATTATGATATAATAAATTAAAGTTCAAAAAAATAGAAACAAATGAAAGGATAATTATTTGGTGAAAAAGGGAACCGGGAGAACTGCATTAATTATACTTATTATTAGTTTCATAGTACAAATAATTCCTAATGTTATTTACATTAAAAAATTTCCGTTCCATTCTCATAATCAATTAATACCTAAAAACCTTTATATTTCTAATCACGTAATTAATAGAAGAAATGAAAACTATTCAATTCCGAAAAATTCAATTTTAGTCAGTACCTTAAATAATAAAATTGTTATGTTTACTTCTTATTCCATAACAAAACAATTACAACATAACAAGCCCTTTGACCATCGAAGAAGTATAAGGCAGACAATTCCAAATTATTTTCACGGCAGTAACAATAAGCATCCTTCTATATAGATTTTACTTAATATAAAAATCAACTATAGGGGTGAGGCAATGACAAGAAAAAATCATATTAAAAGAGAAATAGTAAGATATATATTTCTATTTATAGGCTCAGTTTTAGCGGCTACAGGATTGGAAATATTCTTAATACCAAATAACATCATTGATGGTGGGATTGTAGGTATATCAATAATTACAAGCTATTTAACCAAACTACCTGTAAGTCTATTTATTATTGTATTTAACATCCCATTTCTGTTTCTGGGATATAAACAAATAGGAAAAACTTTTGTTTTATCATCATTATTCTCTGTTGTATCATTTTCCTTCTGGGTGTCAGTATTCCATCCGATACCTGAACTTACAAGTGATATTTTACTTGCTTCGGTTTTTGGAGGTATAGTTCTTGGAATTGGGGTAGGTATAATAATACGATATGGTGGTTCTCTTGACGGAACAGAAATGGTGGCGATAATCATTAATAAACGTACATCTTTTTCAGTAGGTGAAATGGTTATGTTTTTTAATGTGTTTATTTTAAGTAGTGCCGGTCTTGTATTTGGTTGGAACCATGCAATGTATTCTCTTATTGCTTACTTTATTGCTTATAAAGTAATAGATATTATAATAGAAGGGCTTGATGAAACAAAAGCAGCGATTATTATATCCGAAAGCGGTGAAGAAATTGCTAAAGCAATTACAGCTCGACTTGGAAGAGGAGTTACATTTCTTGATGGAAAAGGCGGATTTTCAAAAAATGAAAAAACGATACTGTACTCAGTTGTAACAAGGCTAGAGGTTTCAAAGCTTAAATCAATTATATACGATAAAGATGAAAGTGCTTTTGTTACCATAAACGATGTATCAGAAGTAATGGGAGGAAAGCACAAGAAACGATCTATTCATTAAAATAACAAGTATCGACTGAAAAGTAATATAATGGTAAAATGAATTATCAAAAAATAAAGGGGTTGTTTTACCATGAAAACCATTAAAATACTTTCAATCGATGGGGGCGGCATAAGGGGAATTATACCTGCCATGATTCTTGCCAAGGTTGAGGAAATGACATCTAAGCCAATTTGCGAGTTATTTGACTTAATTGCAGGAACCTCAACCGGGGGAATACTGTCACTCATGCTAACAGTGCCGTCTAAGGAGAATAACGGTAAGCCTGCTTACACAGCCAATGACCTTATAAAGCTATATACTGAAAATGGGAAGAAAATATTCTCCAGTAGTATTTTTCATAAAATTATTTCTATGGATGGTATATCAGAAGAAAAATACCCTGCTACTGGAATAGAGTCTGTTTTAAAGGAATACTTTGATGATGTAAAGCTATCTGAAGCCTTGACAGATGTAATTGTTCCGGCATATGAACTGAGTCTGAGAGAACCATATTTCTTTAAAAGCGTACATGCAAAGGACGTAAGCAAGGTAAATAAGGATTTTTACATGTGGCAGGTAGCAAGAGCTACGTCTGCGGCACCTACATACTTTGAGCCATGTAAGCTTGAAATTGGCCAAAAGGACGGAGCTGATTATTATACTTTGATTGACGGTGGTGTATTTGCAAACAATCCTGGTATGTGTGCTTATGCAGAGTCGAAAGTGATTTATAAAGATACGTCGGATGTACTTATGCTTTCACTGGGAACGGGAGAACTTAACCGCTGTATTCCTTACGATGAGGCAAAGGACTGGGGCCTTATGAAATGGGCAAAGCCTATTCTGAGTACAGTATTTAGCGGGGTAAGTGAAACAGTAGATTTTCAACTAAGTCAGATCTTAACTGATAATCGGTACTACAGGATGCAGGCAAGTCTTGCACAGCTTGGGAGTGATGCAATGGATGATGCAAGTGAGGAAAACATACATGAACTGAAACTCCTTAGTCTCAACTTAATTGATGATTGGCTTAAAAATGGAAAGTTGGAAAAATTATGTAAGCAACTAACTGAATAATAAAAAAGTACGGTCACCCGTTAAAGTTAAGGGCGTCCGTACTTTTTTTAATGGTTTATCTTTTTAAAGTTTTTTGATTCTAAAGCGGCTACCAAAGCTTTTCTGTCAAATACAATTTGATTTAATGATACAATGTCCCCATCAAAATTAATGGTCTTTATATACTGAAATTGTATACCGGCTGAGGATTGATATACTTTACCCGATTCAAAAGTGGAAGAAGGGGAGTTATCAATTGAATATTTTAATCCTGTAATCCGTTGAGACAGTTCGATAGTTTTACCATTCCACCACGAAGTAATATTATATTCATCACTTAAATCATCTTCACTTATCCACTGCTCTCTAAATTTAAGATACTTATCATTAGAATGCTGATTGTCTTGATTATTACTATCATCAGGTTTTTGATCTGAACTACCTAGCGGCCCTTCAGAATATTCTGTAATTCCATCCAGGTCTATAGGCTCAGGTTCGGGGAGTTCACCGACTATTTTAATTTCGTCAGTATTAAAAGTGTTTGTAATGCCTCTTTCCTTTTCAATAAATCTTTCTACAATTTTGGATGCATCCTCAGAGACACTCTGATAAAACAGCCAATCATAATAAACCTTCCCAAATGTCTTTGCCAACCAATCCAATGAGTAACTGCCATCGTTTACCAAACTACTTAATTTTGAAGTACCGGAAAAGAAACTATATATATCAGCCCTTTTATTTTTATAGGTTCTCCCGTTATACTTCCAAGTAATAATCTGATTTAGATTTGCTTTATCTACAGTTACTGTTTTAAAAGATAGAATTTGTCCTTTTGAGGAATCCATAAAATAGATTGAGAATTTAGACTCATAGGGATACCCATTCAACTGACGGTAGCCCTTATATATACCGGTACCATTGACAGTATATAAATTATTAACATCTACAAGTGTGCCATTATAGCTCAAATAAATATCACTTGATAGTTCTGATTTTCCAATGAGAATACGAGAATTCAATGAATCCCACTTAACACTAATTTTCAAGACTTGAGGTATAAATTTATAAGGAATCATCACTATGTTTTTAACCATTAATGGAGCCATATCTATAGTCTTTTGATTTGAATTTACATAAGCCTTTGTCGTTCCAACAGTAACGGAAATAGTAAATTTATCATTTTTCACAGTAGACTTTTTTAATTTATTATCCCAAGAGTATTTAAGTCCGAGAGCTTCTGAAACATTTTTTAAGGGCAGTAAAATGTTTCCACTTTTATATATGGGCTGAACAGGTAAAGTTAGTAAATCTTCATAAACATAGACCTTAATAGACTGGGCAGCAATAAGATTCAAATTAAGAACAAAAGTGAGTGTAAAACAGACCACAACAAAAGATATAAACTTCTTCATATAAATTTCTCCGTTTCAATAGATATGAATGTATAATAAACAAATTATAGAATAATTACCTGCTAATTACAAGTTTTGACAACAGATATATTCTAAATCAATTTGGAGATAGTGCATTTTGGTGTGGCAAATAGTATCTTAATGAATAATATAGAATAAAGCGGGTAAATTAAATTCAAGGCTTTTCATGGACAATGTTGTGTGTTGATAAGGAAGTACGACGGTGATATACTAACCAAGCTGTCTCGAACGGCACTACAGTTTAATTCAAAAGGTATTTAAACTTACCGCAAATTGGATTGAAATTAAATGTTGACACAAAAGTAATGGCGTGTTAACATAACTAAGCTGTCTCGGATGGCAACACTTTAACAGGTAATGATGAATTACCAAAAACTGAAAGTTAAAAAAGTGTTGACACAAAGGCAACACCGTGGTAACATGATTAAGCTGCTTGCAACGAGCAAACAGCAAAAACCTTACAAAGCAGTCGTAAGAAGGCTTTATGGACTTTGAAAAGTAAACAGTGATAAACATGTAAAGGAACTCGAAAAATTCCGAAATCGTATAACGATTTCAAAATTGAGTAACTTGCGAACTTTACAACCTGGTTTTTGGAAACAAGAACTAGAAAAAAAGTCAGCAGTGTATAAGACGGTAGATGCGAGCAGTACAAGGAAGACGAGTTTCGAGGAGCGGAGTTTATGTGATAAATGAGCACCGGAGAAACGAAGTCTGACACAGTAATGCGAAGTATGTAGCGACTTATTTAATGAGCTAATTAAATTTTCAAATATAATTTGAGAGTTTGATCCTGGCTCAGGACGAACGCTGGCGGCGTGCCTAACACATGCAAGTCGAGCGGAGTTAATTAAAAGCTTGCTTTTGATTAACTTAGCGGCGGACGGGTGAGTAACGCGTGGGCAACCTGCCTGTTACAGGGGGATAACACAGGGAAACTTGTGCTAATACCGCATAACACAACGAGAAAGCATTTTCTTGTTGTCAAAGGAGCAATCCGGTAGCAGATGGGCCCGCGTCCAATTAGCTAGTTGGTGATGTAACGGACCACCAAGGCGACGATTGGTAGCCGAACTGAGAGGTTGATCGGCCACATTGGGACTGAGACACGGCCCAGACTCCTACGGGAGGCAGCAGTGGGGAATATTGCACAATGGGGGAAACC
>JAEYNY010000070.1 GCA_023412275.1 Bacillota bacterium | reverse complement strand
TAGCTGAAATAAAAGCAGAAATGCTAAGGTTGCTGAAATGATTTTACTTCGTTTTTGCATAAGAATCTCCTTTAGTTGAACTAAGTAGTTTTATTTATTGAAAGCTGGCCAGCTGACAATTCAATTTTATAAATGATGTGTATTACAGGATATGAAATTACATAGAACATATTAAAATAATACATAATTGCTTACTAAAAACAATTATGTATTATTTTACCATTTCATTTTTATTTAATCAACTTTTTTGACAAGCTAGCTTCAAAACTGTCAAAAATGTCGAGTAATGATACTTGGATTGCTGTATAATAAAATCACTTCCGCAAGTAATAACCTCTTTTTTCTGTAGAAGAATTAGTCTGTAAGAAAGGTAAGTAAGTATGAATATACATGAGCGTATTGAAAAGTGGCAAGTAGAAGATGGAGTACATTTGTTTCATAAAATGAAATTACCGGATAACTCTGTATTTATTGATTTTGGGTGTGGTTATGGGGAATACACTATTTCGTTGGCACTTTCTAATAAGCATAGTACGGTATACTCTGTTGACAAGAATAAAAAAATGTTGGAAATTGTACAAAACAAAATAAACATTCATTCTATAACGAACGTACACCTTGTCAAGGCAGACGGGTCTCTTTCAATAGATTTTCCTGATTGCTATGCAGATATGATATTAATGTATGACTTCATTCACGGTAACACACAGGAGAAGTTACCCATAAGATTTAAGATGTTTGAGGAAGCCGGGAGGGTATTAAGGCCAGACGGGATTCTTTCCATAGCTCCGTTTGAATGTGAATATCTCAGGGATTTAAGTGGAAAAAGAAAAAAATATTCTCTTAGCAGGCTCATTTCTGAAGTTGAGAATTATGGATTTCACTATTACGAAAGTATTGATGGAGCAGTTCACTTCGACTATTATCACAGCCCATATCATTGGAAGAAATTAAACGGTGAGATGCCGTTTGATTATCTTGAACTTGGACCGGTTATAAATTTTTATAAGCAAAAGTAGTTTTATATCGGAAATCAGAGTTACTTTTATTATGAAAGGAAGAGGAATATGATATTGGATTTATTAAAAATAAGAAAAAGTGTAAGAAACTTTACAGGAGAAGAGGTTCCGGAAGAAGTTACTAATTATATTTTAGAAGCTGGGAGGTTGTCGCCATCTGGTGGAAATGGGCAACCGTGGAAATTCGGATTGATAACGGATAAGTCCTTGATTAACGAGATAGCTGACATAGCTTATAGCCAGAAGTGGATAAAAACAGCCAGCTTTCTGATTGTTCTTTGTACATACAATGTAGACAAATCAATTGGTGGCAGAGGTATTCAAAAAGCACGCTTTCCGGGCATTGCAGATATCATAGAGAATATGGATGATGAGATTTATACAAGACTACATATGGAAGAGCATCAAACAAAAATCCCTGGAACGCATATGGCCATGGCTGCATTAGAACATGGGCTGGGATCAACATGGATATCTTATTTTGATGTTGATAAACTTACACATTATCTAAACCTGCCTAAACCTTACATTGCTTCCGAGATTATTGCTTTCGGTTATGCGGTTAATAATGAGAAAGTAACTGATAAAAAGAGCTTTGATGAGGTTGTATTTTTCAATAAATTTTAACTTCGCAAGCTAGGAAATATTTTTATTAACTCTCTATGATAAACTTAAGTTACCGTACGGAAAAGGTAATTAAGAGGAGAACAGCAATGACCACAATTGAACTGTTACAGAAGTCAATTGAATACATTGAGGAAAATTTAAAGCGTGAGCTCTCATTGTCAGAGCTTGCAGAGAAATCAGGATATTCAATATATCATTTTTGCCATGTTTTTTGTGACTTTGTAGGTATGCCTGTAACAGCTTTTATAACGAAACGCAGGCTTCAGTATGTAATCTATGATGTGCAAAATGGCAGCAAGCTGGTTGATACTGCGCTTTTGTATGGCTTTGACACCCACGCGGGATTTTTTAAAGCATTCAAGCGGGAATTTGGCTGTTCTCCCACAAAGTTTCTAAAAATTAATACTGCTGAGAAACCAAAGGCAGTTAACTTATTAAGGGAGTTAAGAGTTATGCTTACACAAACACAAATAAGGCAACTATTATCGAATTGGGAGATTTACACAAAAGTTGATATTTGCAATACATATACAGCAGGTGGTGCAATAAAATCCGACAATTCATGGATGATAAGTGAAAAATATATTTTTAAGACAGGTAAAGATATCGCCGGGCTCAAAACACACATTGATATTTCAAGAGCGCTGCAAAAGAGTGGTATGATTGCAGCTTGCCCGGTAAAGACCACAAACGGTGAAGATTTTCTTGTTGACGATGGGCGGTTCTATGTACTTACAAACCGAATTACAGGTGAGTTTTTAAGTCCTGAGCAACGCTACACCGGGGACAGAATAGCTACAGGTAAAAAGTATGGAAGTGCTATTGGCAAACTCCATGACATTCTAAAAAGTCAGGATAGTAACTTGGATGTTAATGACAGTAATCTTTATGATACAGTTATTAACTGGGCTATGCCTGAGACAAAGCGGAATATGGAGCAATGGGGTTGTCCGTTACCCGAAGAATTTTATTCTGATTATACTGGAAATTTCAGCAAACTTTATGACAAGTTACCCAAACATATTATTCATCGCGATGCTAATCCGTCAAATATTATGTTTAACAATGGCGAAGTAAGCGGATTTATTGATTTTACTATCAGCGAACGAAATGTAAGAATATTTGACCCTTGCTACTGTGCTACGGGAATTTTATCAGAAGCGGGCGAAGTTGATGGTGGTTTTGAAAAATGGGGTGAAATACTAAGAGGAATATTTCTCGGGTATGATGACGTTTGTAAATTAACTGATATTGAGAAGCAGGCAATCCCGTACGTGATTTATTCTATCCAGATGATATTCATTGCATGGCTGATTGAAAATGAGGCATATAAAAATTGTGCTATGCAGAACAGAAAAATGCTTGTTTGGATGTGGGAAAACAAAAATGAATGCTTTGGGGCATTGTAATTAAATTAACCAGCTTTCTATGACATATTCATTCCATAGAAAGCTGGTTTTAATTTTCTTTACTTCTTTTCGATGGTTACATCGTCAAACCATACAGTTCCAGTAGCTTGCTCATTAAAGGCACCAAGGTTGCATTTGATTGTAATACTTGTATTGCTTCCTGAGTCGCACTCCAGATATACCTGTTTCCATTCATTCTCTGCATCCGTAATGGGAACAAGTTGAAATGCGTTTGTACCACATCTTACAGATAGGTTTGCACTTCCGTCACTTACATTGCTTGTTTTCACCCATACACCCACTCGGTAGGTCGCGCCTGGCTCAACAGGTACTACACTGGTGAGATAACCATAATTGGGCTGATCAAATGCAATTTTTGCTGAACGAAGACCGGTATGCTTAACGCTGCTATCCAACTGAATGGTTGTCGGATCAAAATTTATGTTGAAGGTGGTCCATTTATTTATACCTGTAGTATTACTCCGATAGAATTCAAAACCAAGATTATATTCAGTATCCTTTTCTACCTTGAAATCGTCAAACCATGCAGTACCGTTTTCCTCAAGCCTACATTGTATCTTCATGCTGGTATTGTTTCCTGAATTCCAATGCATATACACTGGGGTCCAGTCCTGGGTTCCTACTAATGAAGCACTAAAGGCATCGTCCGTCCCATTATTTCCAGGTATCATAAAAAATGCACCTCTGGAACGGGAAACAGTAACATTAGAACTTTTTATATATCCCCTAATCAAATAATAAGTATTTGGCTCTACAGGTATATTAAGTTCATAAGCACCGGGACTAACGCCGGCATTGATAATTTTTGCTGAGTAATCTCCACTATTTTTAACTACCGGATCCAAAGATAGATCCCCGGTCAACATTACTTTGGCCCAGTCAGATGGCGTACCATCAGTATTTAATGACTCAAATCCCGGATTAGGAATCTCCTGAGAGAATAAACTCATATTGTAAAAAACATAAATAGTAAAATATTGCACATATTTATTGATAGGTTCACCCGAAAGATCCTTGTTATAAGCAGTTATGGTAACATTATAAGAGTTTCCTGCTTGTGAGGTTTGCGGCACCCAGTCTAAAGTTTTGGTAGCGCTGTCATAGGATGCTCCCTCCGGTAGTCCGGCCACATCGAGAAAAACCGGGTCGTTTTCGGGATCCGTTGTATCAAAGTTAATTCTAAACGGTTTGTCTGTAAAAGCATTTATGTCGCGAAGATCATTTGAGACACTAGGACATTTGTTCGCGGGTTTTGTAAAGTTATATTTTAATGTAGGATCACCCAAAAGGATATAATAAGGATAATCCGGAGATAAACCTTGGGTAATACAATTTGAAATGAAATTTTTAAATGCAGTACCTATGCACTCGGATTTGAGATCTTGATAATAAGTGCTATTAATAGCGAGGATAGCAGGTCTGGTGTCTCCCGTTACATTATATACATAGGAGTCCTTTGAAGTACTGTATGTATCTGCATTATTGAACAGAAGCGTAGCACCAATATTTTTTGTGGTATAGTCACATGATGAGCATGAATCAAGGTGTAAATAGTTTACTTTTACGGTTATTCCATTAATATCTTCTAAGCCTAGCGATTCTTCTTGGGTAGCATCCTCTGTTCCGTATGGGTGGGCCTTAAAAGACCAACCTTCCTGACTTGAATGTACGGCCTCACATCCTAACCTATATCCACCTTGAAGAAACTGAAGAAATCTCTCTTTATTTGTTGACGCTTTATTTGATATGCAATATATTTCTTTCTCTAACTCTTTTAATATGGAGACTTTTTCGGGTACACTCGACGCCCAATCATCATCAATAAAGCAAAAGGCTTTAGGGTCAAAATCCATTTTTACCTTGGAACGGAAATCATGTATTTTTAAGAGGTATCCCTTGGTTTTAGAGATTTCCATACTGATTTTTGTAGCTTCATCAGGATCCGAAATCGGGATTGCTCCTGCGGCGGATATCCTACCACAGATCATATCAGGAGCAAGCACTGATATGTCTGTCGGGTTGACAGGTTGTTCATATGAACTGTCTCCGTCCGAGTCGGACCAATTACTCATATCTGCATAAAAGAGGTCTGTTGGTGCTTGTTCATTCGAAGCAGCATTTGACTCCCAATAAGCATTCGGAATTGATGGAGCTGAACCTATAAGTACAAAACCTTTATAACCTTGATCATAGTATCCCCTGATCACTTGCTTTAAGGCATTCGGATTTTCGCATACATGGAAACTTTGGTCTCCTGAGTAGTTACTGTCCGGCACGTTGTTGACTTTTATGAGGGTAGGAGACCAACCCTCATTTGCTAAATCAGACATGTATGTATTTAATTCGCTTTGACAGCCACCATAAATTTTACTGCTTACTATTACCAGAAACCCATGAGTGGGATCAAAAACAGGTTCAGATCCCCAGATTTTAATGTTGAATATGTAAGCTGGTACTTTGCTCCACTCTGTATAACTGGTATTTGTTGAATTGAAGGAATAATCATTCGCTTGGTTGTAGACTGACCCGTCTGATTTTGAAATACTGGCTTTAAGCTCAATGCTTGCATTTGGAGCTAGGGACATGGTCGCTGGAAAACTTATTTCCAGATAGTTGTCCGCATTGGCAGTGGGTGCAGTCAGGTCTGTAAAGCTACCTGTTATACCTGAAACATCACAACTAAAATTTTGTGTACTAGCGCTGTCTTTGGTAAAATAGTATCTAATAGTAACATTTGACAGGCTTAATAAGCCTGAACCATAATTAGTAATTTTAAAGTTTGGGGATATGGTGTTTGTTGTTGAAGCGGTATTTTCCATATACATTTCAACTTTTAAAGCACCGCTTACACCATTGACATGTGGATTCGTAACACAGGCAAATAGCTGGAATAAAAGCAGAAAGGCTAATGTTGCAGAAATGATTTTACTTCGTTTTTGCATAAGAATCTCCTTTAGTTGAACTAAGTAGTTTTATTTATTGAAAGCTGGCCAGCTGACAATTCAGTTTTATAAATGATGTGCATTGCAGGATTTGAAGGTGCATAAAGTGTAATAAAAATAATACAGAATTGTTTATAAGGAACAATTCTGTATTATTCTACCATTGAGATTTTATTTAATCAACTTTTTTTGACAAGCTATTTAATTACCTTCAAACTACTTTCCATGATAATTTCAAATCTCTGGTATTATTCTTAATAAAAATATTTAATATAATTATACAGTTTTTTACTAATATCAAGCCATGTCGCTGTGTTAATCCTATCAAATTTTATAGTTTTACTTATAATGACAAAATTGTATAATTCTCCATATAAATACATTTCCCGATATATTCAACAAAGATAATTCATTAATAACGAGAGGACAATTTTTATGAATAATGCACCAGACTATAATAGCATTTCTATTATTATAATAACCCATAATAGGGAAGAACTTGTTCTTATGTGTATTGAATCTGTAAAAAAAGCAGTTAGCCTATATAGAGGGAAAACAGAATTGATTATTGTAAATAGCTCTGCTTCACCTTTGGGAATTAAAGACAACTGGATAAAAGAAATACATGTACCTGAGATTCATAAACCGTATAAAAAAAGAAATATTGGTTCAGGTGAAAGTAACTTTGACTGGTTGCTATATCTGGATGACGATTGTGTGGTAGATAAGGAGATTCTGAATATTCTTAATGAAAGAATAAATAGTGCTAATGACAATGTTGGAGGGTTTTATGGAGTAACTGAGTTTTTTGGCGACAAAACCTATGCATCCAAATGTTGTGAGAATTCTAACTTTACCAGTGCATTCGAAGCACCAAAATATTATGAAGAACTTCCATGGGGAGTAGCGGTAGCCCCTCTTTTCAGAAAGAAAGCCCTAATGGAGGTAAATGGTTTTTCAGAACAATTTACTTCAAAAGTCGGGGGAGAAGATTTAGACTTCGGACTTAAGATGACAGAAAAGGGTTGGATTTTAAAAGGTATCCCAAAAGTCCTTTCTTACCATAGTAATGAAACATGGAATTCATATACGGGTAATTTGAAAAGAGCTTTTCGCTATGGAATGGCTGAAACAGGTATAATCACTAACCATCCCGAACATACCTTTCTTAAACTTAATTCATTAATTTTTATAACATTGCCTGTAATTATTGACCTGTTGCTGTTCCGCTCGGGATTAGCTGAGTTTTTTATTAAGGTTTTTCTTTATTTATTTATTACAACACTTTTTTCGTCTATTTATTATACATTTCAAAATAAAGTTAAATTTCGTTATGCTGCAGGGTTAGTGTTCTACGATAGGGCATTTGAAGTAGGGACTGCATACTCTGCAATAATAACCAAAAACCCAAAAGCTTTGTTTTTTAGATTTGAATATCAGAAAAAGCGTAAGCTTTTAGGAAGAAATAAATCCAGAAACATACTTATAATTATGGAATTGTTTAGTATTGTTTTGACACTGCTTCTGTTTCATTTTGCTTTTTAAGGAACAAATCAATTAAATTGGGGGATTTCCTATGTATATAGACATTATTCCTGAAAAGGTAGAAAGATCTGTCGGTGAAAACGGCGGCGGCTTTTGCTTTGATGACTGTATTTGTACTTATGCTAGGTATGTTGGATTTGATTGGGAGTTAATGTTCAGTGATACGTGGAACTTTAGTCCGCAGCAATCTTATGATTCTATTGAGTATAACAATGAAATACATAATAAAAAGTTAATTTTATTGGAAAAAACCCATGGTATACAGCTTAAACACAATAGGGTTTCAGAATATGATGGTGTTTACATAATCAATAAAGAATTACAAAATGGCAGGCCTGTTATACTTGAACTGGATGCGTTTTGGTGCCCTTGGGACCCGGCTTTTCAAAAGTATCATAATAGACATTGCTTTCTAATTAACGGTTTTGATGATGCAAGCAATAGCTTTATCTGCGTCGATCCATATTTTATGCAGAAGGATTCATTTTTTCCGGTAGAATACTATAAAAATGGTTTTGTCGAAATCATAACTTTTAATTTATTAACTAAACCTTTAGAAAAGCAACCCGAGGAAATAATAAGGTCATATGTAATGGTCATGCTTAATGGAAGCACACCGAACTATTTTGAGAATACCCGTAGGTTTGGAATAAATTTAGATAATATCGATTTTGAAAAAGAAATTGCAAGTAACAAGCAATTTTGGATTTCACCCATATACCGTGTATTTGAAAAAATCTTAACTACAAGAGTTGAATATGTGGTGGTTTTAAAATATATTGCTAAAAAATATAATAATCCTTTTTTTTATGAATTAGTTGATAGTTTTTCTGAAATCACTAATATGTGGAATGTTTGCAGGGGCATGTTGATAAAAATCTCAATAAATAACCACAAACAAAAACTGATAAAGAGACTCAGTGAAAAGATGATTCAAATAGTTGATGAAGAGGAGCAGATTGCCTGGGACATAATAGAAATGCAAAGAAGTATCATAAATTCTAAGAAAATTTCTGTTGTTATACCTGAATATTTGGACGGGAGCATCCAAAAACAATATCCCAAGGAGAATATTGTTTTTGCTGATTTAGCCGAGCATACAAATAATAGGGGCTTTGGTACCTGCCCGTTTACTGATTCCAGAGCTGATTTTACAAGCTATGGACAATGTTTTCTCATGGACAGTGATTCCCCTATGGGAGTTTTAGAAATAGACAATATGATATTTAAAGTATTTACTAATAAAAATGGAGACAAGGACAATATATCCTGCATGGGACAACATATTGCCATTCCTGAAGATAATTATAATAGAATTCAAATAATGGGATGTTCTGAGTATGGAAACTATAGCGATAATATCGAAATCCATTCTGTTGACGGAGAGTACCATGCGCTTCCGATAACGCTTTATGATTGGAGCAACACTTCAAATACTGATATTACTGCTTGGAGTGGAAAGATTATTGACATAGAAGGAGACAAGTTAATACCTTCAAACGAGATTCGTAAAATTTATGCCAAAGATTATACTTTTTGTATTAATGAAAAAATAAAGGGAATTCAATTACCTGATTGCCCTAATATACATATTTTTGCCCTAACTATGTTTAAATCATAGTCAAGTATACTTCCGAATAATAGTATAAAAATATAAAAGGAATGAATTTTATGAAAATTAAAAATGTTATTGTAGGGTCTGGTTTTGCCGGGAGTATTATAGCAAGGCGTATAGCAGAAGAAAAAGACGAGGATGTCCTTCTAATTGAAAAACGAAATCATATTGGCGGAAATGCATATGATTTTTATAATCAGGAAGGGATTTTGGTACATAAGTATGGACCACATATATTTCATACCAATGAAAAAGTTGTATGGGATTATTTATCCAGATTTACAGAATGGAGGTTATACCAACATAAGGTTCTTGTATTTGTAGATGGACAAACACTCCCTATGCCAATCAATCTTGATACAATTAATAAACTATATGGTAGCCAGTATAATGTGCATGATATGGAGTCTTTTTTTGAATCTGTACGATTGCCAAAGGAAAATATAAATAACTCTGAAGATACAATAGTAAGCAGGATAGGAATAGAATTATTCGAAAAGTTCTTTAAGAATTATACAAAAAAGCAATGGGACTTGTATCCGGATGAACTTCAACCAGATGTAACAGCCAGAGTATTCCCAAGAATCAGCAGAGATAGCAGGTATTTTACTGACAGATATCAGGGTATTCCAAAGTATGGCTATACCAGTATGTTTCAGAATATTTTAGATCACTCTAATATTCATATAATTCTTAATACAAATTTCGCAGATATAAAAAGTGAATTGAATTTTGAAAGACTTATATATACGGGGTGCATAGATGAGTTCTTCGATTTTAAATATGGAAAATTACCATACCGTTCACTTAGATTTGAATTTGAGTCATTAAACCAAGCTCAATATCAGGCAGTTGGAACCGTTAATTACCCCAACGACTATGACTTTACAAGAATAACAGAATTTAAGCACTTAACAGGACAGAAGTGTTACAATACAACTATTATGAAAGAATATCCAAGTGAAGATGGAGAACCCTTCTATCCTATACCAAAACTGAAGTACCAGGAACTATATGAAATGTATGCTACTGAAGCAAAAAAGCTGGAGAATACATATTTTTGCGGTCGGTTAGGCAATTATAAGTACCACAATATGGATAAGGTAGTATTAAATTCGCTGCAACTATTGGATGAAATATATTTTTGAAACACTCCATTGATTATTTGAAAATAGGCTATATCGGGTAGTCTATATCGTCTACGGATAGGTGTTTGAGTTTTAGTGCTTTTATTACAGCTTCAATACTGCTGCTTACATTGTATTTTCTAAAAATATTTTGTTTATGATATCTTACAGTACTTATATTTAACTTAGTTTCACTTGCAATAGAATAATCTGTCAACCCCCTGGACATTAACTTTAGAATAGCTAGTTGTTTAGCGTTAGGCCCTAGGTTTTTCCCTTGGGGAAATTCAGATTTTCGTCCGCTTTTGATGTATTCATTATATATTTTATAGCAAATAAGATTTGTTATGACCATTAGCTCAGGTGCAAGCAGTTGGTTTGTCACTACCAGAGTAATATATCCCAGAATATCATCATGCATAATGGGAACACAATATTCATGCCAGTTTGACAGTATATTACAGTAATGATACTTTGGGATGATATTTATAGGTCTACTTAACTTCATTGATAAGGAAACTGCATTAGTTCCTATACTTTCTTCTGAAAAAGATGAACCTATACGGACGTTTAACAAATTATATTCATCTTTAACACTTGAGCATTTTTTTTGAAGTAGTATGCCGTCCATATCAAATAATAGAAATGAAAGCTCCAGGTTTATATCAATAAAAATTTCACTGGTAAAATCTGTAAATGTTGAAATCAGTTTTTTTTAAGCATAAGTCTTTCATTCAGTAATTTACCCTTAATATTTATACAGGGTAATTTCATTGCGGGTGCAATACCTTTGTCCATGCAGCGCTTCCAGGATGATAAAATTTCTTCCTGTATATTAAAATTATTTGTCATTTAAGCTTACCCCTCCTGATTATACAGTATACTCTCGGAAAATTCCGAGGGCTTATTTTATCTAGTTTTTGAGGCTAGTATACCCTGATTAAGGTCGGCCCGCCAAAAGCAAGTAAGGAATTATTTAACACTTTGTTTTGACTATAGACAGAATTACTCTATCGCAATTCTGGCTAAAGCTTCCATAAAAATATTATACACTTCAGGAATATAATGTCAATAATACCAAGTAATTACTAAAAACATTGTCGAATGATAATTATGTACAACCTATATTACCTACTAGTAAAAAAATTATTTAACAAGAAATATATAGGCAGGATTTTTCTTGTGAATGTCGAATTATAATAAAAAATGTCGAATAATATTTTCAATGTATTACTCCAAAATTATATCGTTGGAATATACGTAAAACTAAGATACCTTAAAAATCGGAGGGAAATTATGCAACAGAATTTATTATTAAATCATGTAAGGAAGGTTAATAAGATTCTAAACTGGGTATTTTTTGTACTGGGATTTGTTATGCTAATTGCAGGCATCGCTACACGTACTATAGCTTCAAGTATTATACCTCTTACCATAACAATCGTGTCAGCCTTTCTGGCTTTGTTTTTAAGGCATAAAAAGAAGGACATGGCGGCAAGTTATGTTATAGTTGTATCAGCTCTAGCACAGGTACTTCCTTTACTACCAATGATGGGCAGTAATGCATTTATTATGGCTATGCTACCAATCACTGTTACTGCATTATATTTAAATAAGAGGATTTTTATTTTCGTTGGAAGTATTATTAATGCCGTTGTGATTATATTACAACTTGTAACGCCAGGTACCAGCATAATGGCTTACTTATTTCCTGATGTTTTCCAATTGCTTATAACGCTTGTATTATTCTTATTAGTAAAAGATGGTGGAAAGCTGATACAGAATGCTAGTGAAAATTCAGAACAAGCAAATAAATTTCTAGAAGAGCTGCAAAATACTATGAACGTAGTTAAAACTAGCACCTCTGGTTTAAATACTGATATCTCCAAAGCTACTGAGAATCTTGAAGTAGTTAATGAAATAAGTAGTTCTATAACAATAGCTACTAAGGAAATTACTACAGGCATTGTGGGACAAAGTTCAAGTGTTACCCAGATTAGCCAGATGATAAAAGCGGCAGACAATAAAATTTCTGAGCTTACAGATTTTTCAAATCAGTTAGAGAACGTTGCAGCCAATGCAAGTCATGTAGTAACAGAAGGTTCAGAAAAGATAAATACCATGGATAAGCAAATGAAAATAATCAACCAAGCTGTTACAAAATCCTTTGAGACAGTTCAGGAACTGAATGAAAACATGGATGAAATAAACAATTTCCTTTCAGGAATAACACAGATTGCAGAGCAAACTAATTTGCTTGCTTTAAATGCAGCCATTGAGGCCGCCAGAGCCGGGGAATCGGGAAAAGGCTTTGCAGTAGTAGCTGAAGAAGTTAGAAAATTGGCTGAGCAAAGTGCAGATACTGTAAGACAAATTTACCAGATTATCAATCAAATAAAGGAAAAGACTAAAAATGTTATTGACGAAGTAAGTAGAGGGCAGATAGCTACTCAGGATGGTGAAAAGGTTGTCAAGGTTGTTAATCAGAATTTTGAAATGATTCAGGTATCTTTTAAGGATATTGACAGGTACATATCTGACGAAATTAGTAGAATCGGAAGTGTTGCTGATTTGTTCTCCAGTATTAATGTGGAGGTAGAAAGCATTGCTAGCATTTCGGAGGAGCAAGCTGCTTCAACAGAAGAGTTATTATCAACTTTAGAAGAACAAAATTCAAATATTGAAAATATGTATGGTTTATTTCAGGGTATTAAAACTTCCAGTGATAATTTACAGGGTATAGTTAAATAAACGTACAGAGTTATAAAAAAGCTATTTAATAATAATACACTTTACTGTAGGATGGGTAGAAATGCCCATCCTCTTTTGTTTTATACTGTTAAAGGTCAATTCAACACCTTTATAATATAAACCTTTAATAATTCGTCTACTTTCTTGGCTATCATTTCAGAAACTGTGCTTTTCCCACAGCAAGGGGAACCTCCGATATAATATATTTGTCTCATATATTCCTCCTACTATTAATACAAATATAAGTAAAAACACAAGTTTTTTCTTGACACCATATAATCGCGTGTTTATACTGTATATGTAACAACAATAACAGTAATAACAATTATAACATTTAAAGTCGCAAAGTAATAAACAGGAGGAAAAATTGAAAATCATAATTTCCAATACATCCGGGGTACCAATATACGAACAGATAAAAGAACAGATAAAAAGTTCAATCCTGTCGGGTGAAATTGAAGAAAACCAGTTGCTCCCATCACTGAGACAGCTTGCAAGGGAGCTGAAAATTAGTGTGCTTACGACTACCAGAGCATACACTGAGTTGGAGCAGGAGGGTTATGTCACCAACGTACAGGGCAAAGGTTGCTATGTGCTGGGGAGAGGGTCTGAACTGATTCGGGAACAGCTTTTAAGAGATATAGAGGAAAATCTGTCTGCTGCCATAAAGTCTGCCAGAAGGGCAGATGTATCAGAAGAGGATCTTGTTAAAATGCTGAAAATTCTTATGGAGGATGAGAGATATGAATAACGATATAGAAATAAGAAATCTATGTAAAAACTTTGATACTTTTAAACTAAGCAATATCAGCTTTTCTTTGCCCCAAGGATATATAATGGGTCTGGTAGGGCCTAACGGTGCTGGGAAAACCACTACTATCAAGCTTATGCTTAACATGATACAAAAAACATCAGGGGATATAAAGATTCTGGGATTGGATAGTGTTGCTGAACAGAACAGTATAAAGGAAAGTATAGGTGCAGTATTTGATACAAACTATTTTGTTCAGGATTGGACTGTAAAAGAGGTTGAGCGATATGTAGGTATGTTTTACAGTACATGGGATTCAGCTAAGTATAAATCGTTTATACAAAAATTCGGACTTAGCCCTGACAAAAAAGTAAAAGACCTTTCACGGGGCATGCAGATGAAGCTGATGATATCCTGTGCATTATCCCACGATGCAAGGCTTTTGATACTCGACGAACCAACAAGCGGACTGGACCCGGTGGCAAGAGACGAGCTTCTTGATATAATGACAGAATTCATAGAAGACGGCAAAAGAAGTATATTATTTTCCACACATATAACATCAGATCTTAATAAGATTGCAGATTACATCACTTTTATAAACCAGGGAAGCCTGTTTTACACAGGAACCAAGGATGAATTTATTGACGGCTTCAGAATGATAAAGGGCGGTAAAACCGATATTACATCGGAACAGGAAAGCAAAATTATTGGAATAAGAAAATATTCCACAGGTTTCGAGGGATTAATTAAAACCGAGGACTTAAGATTTTATGGAAATCTAGCATGTGAACCTGTTTCCATTGACGATATAATTGTTTTTACAAACAGAGGAGGTAGGGACAATGACTAATATTTTAAAGATTGTAAAACTGGATTTTGCACTAATAAAACCATATATAAAAACTATACTGATTGCACTAGTATCACCTTTAATCATAATGTACACTATGAAGGATATGGTTTCGGGGACTTTATTCTGCATGTGTATTATGGCAATGACATCAGGATATACCTTCTCAGTTGCCGAAAAGAACGACCTAAGCAGACTTTACGGTCTTCTTCCCATAAGCCGAAACGATATTGTAACTGGAAAGTACTTTTTTATTATTATAGAAGGAATATTTCTGAATTTAATAGGAGTATCCACAAACGCTATTATATTGACTATA
Source organism: Bacillota bacterium (assembly GCA_023412275.1). Classification (GTDB taxonomy): domain Bacteria; phylum Bacillota; class Clostridia; order Acetivibrionales; family DSM-1351; genus Ruminiclostridium. The sequence goes on along the minus strand of JAEYNY010000070.1, from coordinate 19,316 downwards.
TTAAAGGTGAATTTTACAACTAACGATATTTTAGTGGGGATTAGCATAGGCTTGATAACTTACTCTTTCTTTACTGCAATACAGTTGCCGTTCCTTTTCAAGTATGGCGGAATAAAGGGAAGGTTTTTCTCATTCCTGCCTTTCCTGGGGATTTTCTCGATAGGTGAGGTGGCAAAAAGGATAAATCCTGATAAGTTGTCGGAACTATCCTCCATAGCAATTCTGAATAATCCGTATGGTTTGCTTGTAAGCAGTATACTGACTAGCGTTATTTTATACTGCATATCTGTAGGGATATCACAAAGAATATATAGTCGGCTGAATTAAAATAAAGCGACCGGACTGCATGTATTTATTTAATAGTGCTGTTACTGCAACCCGGTCAAAAGGATGTATAGCAAAAGTCAGAAGCACAGGGCGACGCCCAGAATGGCAAGTCCTACCGATACACCTCTGTTATGCTTATGAATAAGCATAACTTAAAAATATGACTATTTTATAGAATTTTTGTGAAGAAATTATGTCAGGAAAAAAGCTTGAAACCATTTAGGTTTACGTGTACAATATTACATGTATTCCGTGGAGAAGTACCCAAGTGGTTGAAGGGTCCGCACTCGAAATGCGGTAGGCGGTTAATAGCCGTGCAAGAGTTCAAATCTCTTCTTCTCCGCCACAAAAGCACGCATAGTTTGGTACAATACAAATGTGCGTGCTTTTTTTATGCTCTTTATTAAATAGGGGCATTGTAGTGTTAATTTTTAATACTATACTTTACCCGACTGCCAAATTGTTGTGAAGTCAGCAGTCCAAGCTCCTGAAATTTTAACACAAAGCCGCGGATTGTAGCGTAGGCGGCGTTACCGAAATCCTTTTCCAACTGTTTGGTAGAGAACTGACCATCCCCATAGGCAGAGAGAACAAAATTCCACAGGTCCCGCTCTTTCTCGGTGATTTTGCCGTCCTTCATCGCATGAGTAAAGATTTCATATACAGGTACTATACTGCTTGCAGCATCAATTTTGTCGTATACATATTCCTTGAAGTAGCGTATAAACGGCGTTATATCTAAAAGTTTGCTGATTTTGTAGTTTTCCTCTATATCAAGAAAGCTGTTATAATACTTGTTTTTGGAGCTGTTAATGTGTTTAGAAAAAGCATAAAATAAGGTTGACGAAAAGCCCTGCTGCACTAAATACCACAGGTGGAAAAGCCGAGTCGTTCTACCGTTTCCATCAAAATATGGATGCAGATAGGCAATATAAAAATGCAGCATACACGCTTTGGCAAGCTCTGGAATATCGTCCTTTTGGTTTGCAAACTGAACCAACTCAGCCATATACTTCGATAACAGTTTTGGACTTAGCCCCTCGTGGTATGGCTTATCGCCCACAATATAAACAGTATCGTTCCGATAATAACTACCCTCCGGTAATTTGTCACTATCCTCTAAAAAATCTTCAACTGACAGCTTATACAGATAATGAAGATTTTCTTCGGTAATTTTATTTGTGTGGTCACTAATGAACTCAAGTCCTTTTTTCATACCGAAAATGCGGTTTTCTTCTTCATTTGTAGGGGCAAAGCCTTGAAGAATTTTGCGAACGCTATCCCTGTTTGATTGAATATTTTCAATTTGAAGGGTAAAGTCAATTTCTTCTTCCATTGCCTTCAATCCGAATAATTCCTTAGAAGTGTTTGCAGTAAGTAACTTTTTCATAACCCTTGTGGGAATAAGACTTTGAATTGGTAGATACACACAGGACTGCCCGTCAAAATCTTTGATAGATATTTGAGCATAGCTCATCTCCTTTAGGGTTTCCAACATTTCCATAACGCTTTCCGGGGAGTATTTATACTGCATCTTTTTAAGGTTAAAAAAATGCTTGTCATTTATCATTTTAGCAAGCTCTTTTGTGTTCATATTTTCATCACCTATTTGATATAAAGTAGTATCAATTAGTATCAGCATAACATACAGTATTGCCAGTTTCAAGCAAAATAAACAGGACTGCTGGATAAGGAGTTTTTACTCACAGAGTAGTAGCTTGTTGAAACCTCAAATCATTAAACTTGCAAACTTTTTATAAAAAACACCTTAAATTAATATTAAATCATAAAAAAACTGAAATTTTCAGAATATTTCCCTTCATTTTTATTGACATATTTATCCTAATGGTATATTATTTTGTTGCGAACAATGGCGTTCATAAAACAGTCAGGTAACTGTTTTATGAGCGTTTTTTGTTTCAAAACTTAATAAAAATATTTTACAAAGGGGTAGAATAATGAAAATAGGTTTATTTGTTCTTTTGTCAGGTTTTATTTTAACTCTGTTAATGCCTTTTAGTGTTTTTGCAACTAGCAACGAAGCAGTTGACGGCGTAAGGCAGGTTCAGCAGTACAACTTTTCAATTAATATTTTAGCAATGTTATTAGTAGGCTTTGGATTTTTAATGGTATTTGTCAAAAAATACGGCTACAGTGCAACAACCGGAACATATTTGGTTGTTGGTGCCGGAATTCCTCTTTATCTGTTACTAAGGTATACAGGAGCCCTTTCTTTAGAATCAGTTAATCCCCAAACAATCAAAGGTTTATTATTGGCAGAATTTGCAGTTGCAGCCGCACTTATTTCAATGGGTGCAGTACTTGGAAGACTCCGCCTCTATCAATATGCCCTCATTTCAGTATTTCTTGTTCCTATTTATATGATTAACGAATGGCTGGTTCTGGATGGAGGTCTGGGAATAACAAAAGGTTTTGTGGATGCAGCAGGTTCTATAGTTATTCATGCCTTTGGTGCATATTTTGGATTGGGCCTTGCCATAGCACTGACAAAACAAAAACATATGGATCATCCTATTGAAAGCGACGCTTCTTCAGATAGATTTTCCATGCTGGGCTCAATGGTGCTTTGGATATTTTGGCCTAGCTTCTGCAGTGCCATCGTACCTGCAGAACAATTTGAGCAAACAGTAGTTAATACCGTTCTCGCCCTATGTGGAGCAACGGTGATTACATATTTATTCAGCGCATTGTTAAGAAAAGGAAAGCCTGCAATTGCAGATATTGCAAATGCAAGCCTTGCCGGAGGAGTAGCAATAGGAGCAACTTGTAATCTGGTAAGCGCACCGGTTGCCTTTTTGATAGGAATTTTAGCAGGAGCAATATGTGTTATTGGGTATACGGTAATACAGCCTAAACTGCAGAAGCTTTTAAAGATGGTAGATACATGCGGGGTTCACAATCTCCATGGTATGCCTGGTTTACTGGGTGGAATAATTGCAATATTTGTTGTGCCTGAGGCAGCAAAGGCACAGGTAGCCGGCATTGTATTTACTGTTGTACTGGCATTTGTGGGAGGTATAATATCCGGAAATATAATTCGTCTTACAGGTTCCAAGGAAGCAGTATATGAGGATGCGGACGAATTTGAAGAAGCTGCATAAGTAATCTTATAAAAAAAGAACATGCCATACGGTTTTTTAACTGTATGGCATATTCTTTTTGAAGTTTGCGCATTGTAACGCATATGAAATTAAGACCTTCCTATCTGGATTATTTTGGGTGGTAAGTCAAATTTAAAAATATAACAAACCTGACTAAATGAGTTCTAAAATACGCAATATTTAAAGCATTAACAAAGTTATATTAAAGTAGAATGAATAGTTTAAATGAATTTACGTCGATCAAGAGAAAATAAAATCGGGATTATACAAAACTGAGGTATAAATTTTTATATTTCTTACTTGAATCTTTTTTGTCCAGCCTTATCTAGATGTCATAACCAAGGATGCCTCAGCTGGACTATGCGGCAGTTGCAAATGCCTCAACAACTAACCGCCCGACGATAAAACACTCTGCAATATGGGGTACTAATGATCACCTTATCCTTCTTTAATATTTTACTACAAAAACTATTCCTATCTTGATGTGAAAAAAATAACATAGTAGATTACATATAAAATACGATTAATTCTTACCACCCAAAATAATCCAGATAAAGAAAATCATATATCATAGCTAATCTAAATACCTGTGAATAAGAAATTACAAATACAGTCCGTAATTGTAAGTCTTGTTTACAGTTTCCACTGAAGAACCATTTATCACAGCTTGATATGTAGTAACCAACCTGTATGAGTATCCATGATCTACAGCGCATGTTCTGCTTAAAGCACCATAGTAAGTATAAGAGATCTCTGTAAATGTTTCCTGAGTGACCCAACTGTTATTCTGATATTTCTGGAGCTTTGCTTCTATAATTACTTCAGTTACGTTTGTAGTTGATCTTATAGAGGAACTACAAGTCGCAATGCCGTCGGAAATACTTACATTTTCCGAAGTAGAACTTATATACAGATTTAAAGGCTGAGATACTATTTCCGAGTTGTCTGCTGCACATGTTATATTAGCTGATACAGGTACCGTCAGACAAAATGCACAGAGCAACACACTAAAATATTTTTGAAAACCGTATTTCATAAAACAACCCCCCTCTCTTATTTATATATATAACGAATGAGAGAAGGCATTTGTGACACATAAATGTTAAATTTTAAAAAATTTATTTTATTTTGACATTATGTACTATTTTTAGTGCAATATCGTAATCTATATTTCCTGTTAAATTCCAAATTTGATGTCTTTTATTATCAAAAACTGCAATATTTATACCGGTACTCTTTTCTGCAATTACAGTTTTCAGACCTTGTATTTTGGTCTTGGTTACTTTTGCATCTTCAGTATCAATTGAAAAATTAATTCCCTTTCTGTAATACTCCAGAGTAAAGGCAAAACTATGGCCTGAATTATCCTTATAGGCTTCTGTTTTTATATTTGAAGCTACCTGCGTATCTTGCAAAGAATAATTTTCAGGAACATAATTCAGTGTAAAATCATTGGTAGTGGTAACCTGTTCATTGCTGTCTGACCTTATAATGAAGTCGGTCATTTCATTATAAACGTTAACAATAAAGGTAACCACCGGTTCACGGATTGCAGGAACACTCATTGCACATGTTAAAATAGTAATAATAATAACAATGGGAATAAGAATTCGTTTTCTGAAACTATTAATAGGTAAAAACTCTTCATGTGATCTGAGGATTAGCTTTTTACGTTTTCCATAGCTTCTTGAGAACTTATGCAAAGGGTAAGTATATCGATCCAATTCAGATGATAAATTTTTTTGGGTATCTTTTGCAACAGATATCAAAACGTCCTGCAACGTCTTTGGTGAACTCATTTATTTTCCTCCTCAATTATTTTTCTGATGGCTTTTTTAGCCCGACTTAGACGTTGTCGTACAGCGTCGCCAGAAATACACAGGACATCTGCGATTTCATTGTTTGATAATTCATACAAATGTTTTAACATAACAATGTCCAGATACTCCTTATTTAACTTATTAAGTTTCATTTTCAGTTCATTAAAACTTTCGTCAGCAATAATGTGATCTAGCGGTAATTCGCTTGTATCAGCCTCCTCCGGCAGCTCTGTTTTTTCATTAGTATATTGCTTGTCCCGCTTTCGATAAATATCTATGGATGTGCTTTTAATAATAATAACGATTAAAGCTCTTGTTTTGTGACATTTAATATCTGAAATATCAGGAATATAGTTTATAATCTTTAACAATGCATCATGTACAGCGTCCTCCGCAAGATAGCGATCCCTTAGAATACTGAATGCAACATTGTACATTGCACTCTCATAATATGTATAAAGAGCAGTAAATTTATTTCTCTCGTCTTCTGTTTCCAGAACTGATAGAAAGAATTCCAGCAAAATAATCCCTCCAATTTAGTTGTTAAAATGTGAATAAGCATACTAAATTTACAATATTTTAGTAAATTTTACAATGTTAAAAATGCATATAACTTTTATTGACATATTACATATTATGGTGTAATATGTAACGAGCTTTAAAAATGGGTGAAAATTACATAAAGCCATAACAAAGAGGACAATTTATGAAAAGGAGTTTTTTAATATTTTTTGCTGCCGTTATCATTTCAGCACTGTGTTCTTGCGAATCAGTATCAAATTCTAAATACAATTCAGTAGCATCATCATCTGCAACAACTACAAACGAAAGTTTAATAGACGATAACATACCAAGCATAGATTCAGACATAAAAAAATCACATAAAACAAGCGTGGAAAACGAAGATTGGATAATAGTAGATAAAAGCGTAACCGTAAAAGATTTGAACTATACTGTAAATGCATATAAGAAAAGCGAGAAGTCAGAATTATTTGAAGCAGACAAAGGAAGGACTTTTTTGTTGATTGATATTACCGTAAAAAATAATTCAAAGAAAGCAGCGACTATAAATTCACAAACAATGTTCGATCTTACAGACAGGTTTGGAACTTCCTATAATAATACGTCATTGGGAGCTCTTTCTTGTCTTGATGATGAAAATATGGAACAACTGGATGGACATATAGCGGCATCTTCTGAGTTCAGGGGAGGCATTGCATTTGAAATACCAAAAGTCACAAAAGGCTTGAGGCTGATAATTCAGGGGCCCGCAGGAGACGGTCGTACTCCGGTAATACTTTACTAGATTTTAAGCATATTACCCCTAAAGCTATTTTAAATAGATGCTAGTATATAATTATAATATGATATATTATTGATTCTAAAAGGCATCTATGTAGCAATGGAGGAGGGGTTTTTGTGCGCAAAACCAGATATAGGAACAGACGTAGAAAATTTTTAACAATATTTATAGTAATCTTACTGGTAGCCTTAGCTGCTGAGATAGGGTATGGAGTTTTTCTTTACAACAGGGGTAATAGTAATAACCCTAGTAGCGGCGATAAAAGTATCGGATTAAATACATCGTCATATCAAACTGATACTGTGGAGACGTCTACGCCGACACCTACACCTACCACACCCGTTAATACTTCAGAGGAACTTGTTCAAGAAGGCGATAAACTTAAGGAACAGATTATGAGTATGAGTCTGGATGAAAAAATCGGCCAGATGGTAATAGTCGGTTTAGATGGATATTCCGCAGATGAACATGCAAGACAAATGATTGAAGAATATAATGTGGGAGGATTTATCCTCTTTAAAAGTAATATACAGAATTCCAACCAGATGCTTGAATTATTGAATTCATTAAAAAACATAAACCGGGCAAATAAGGTACCTTTATTCCTTTCAGTAGATGAAGAGGGAGGAAGAGTTTCAAGACTCCCCGACGAATTTCTTAAAATACCTTCAAATAAAACCATCGGTAAACTTAATAATAGTTCTGTGTCACACCAAGTGGGCAGTATAATTGGTGAAGAACTTGAATCCTTTGGAATGAACATGGACTTTGCACCTGTCCTTGACATCAACAGCAATCCAAAGAATCCGGTTATAGGTGACAGATCTTTCGGAACAGCTCCGGATTTGGTGAGTAAACTTGGAGTGGAGACCATGAAGGGCCTGCAGTCTCAAAACATTATTCCCGTTGTAAAGCATTTTCCCGGTCATGGTGATACGTCAACGGATTCCCATGTGGGACTGCCAAGGGTTAATAATGATTTAAAAAGGCTTAGAAACTTTGAGTTAAAACCTTTTGCCCATGCAATAGAAAATGGGGCAGAGGCTGTAATGGTAGCTCACATACTATTGCCCAAAATAGACCCCAAAAACCCGGCGTCTTTCTCCAAAACCATCATTTCTGACATACTTAGAACAGAGCTGAATTATGATGGGGTTGTTATTACAGATGACTTTACAATGGGAGCAATAGTAAAGAACTATAATATAGGTCAGGCCGCAGTAAAGTCTATACTTGCGGGAAGCGATATAGTCCTTGTGTGCCATGATTTTGAAAAACAGAAGGCAGTAATTTCTGCTCTGAAAGATGCCGCACAGTCAGGACAGTTGCCTATGGATCGGATTGACCAGAGTGTTACAAGGATAATGCATCTGAAGCAGGAGCACAGAATCACAGATGACCCTGCAAAGGCAGTAGACCCTAAGCCCATAAATGAAAAAATCAGGAGTTTGTTTTAGGTTCTTATATATGATATCCTGTTAGGGACAAATTATTTAATAGCCGGAGGAACTGTACATTGGACGGAAAAAGAGATGAGAACACAAATTGGTGTCAATCCGTAGGTGGAATTGTACTAAAAGAAAATGAAGTGCTCCTGGTTCGACATACTTATGGAGCAGGTAAGGGAAAACTTATTATTCCCGGCGGATATGTTAAAATCAACGAAACACCTCAGGAAGCATTATGCAGAGAGGTTTTAGAGGAAACTACCGTTGTCGCAAAACCGGCAGGGCTGGTAGGTGTACGTTTTAACTTAAAAGACTGGTACGCAGTGTTTCTGATGGATTATGTTGAAGGAACGCCAAATTCGGATAATAGAGAAAACAGTGAGGCTTTGTTTATGGATATAAACGAGGCGGTACAATCTCCTGATGTACCTGACTTGACAAGAGTAATCCTGAAAGGGGTTATAGAAAACAAAGTTAATGCTCTTGAGAATAAACCTTTTGTTTCTCGTGAAAAACATGGAGAATACTCATTTTATGGGATTTAATTAAATTTGACCGGAGATAGGAACGACGCTTAAGTAGCGTTGTTCTTTTTTTATCTTAATATTTTATGCCTAAATCTGTACAAACTACAGGATTAAATTGTATAATTAAGAAAGTTAAGTAATATTTGTATTAATTTAAATCCTACTCTTAAACGCTCTTCGTTTATCCATACAACTCCAACCAGTAAATCAAAATTGCAGAAAATTAAATTTGTAATGGAGGTATTATCATGAGGAAAAAATTCCTTAAAACAACCAGTTTCATGTTAATCACGTCACTGCTGTTGTCACTATTTGTTTATGCTCCGACAACTGCAAAAGCAGCAACTTCGCCACGTGTGGGAGGCTCATTTTACAACTATGGCGAAGCCATGCAGAAGGCAATTCTTTTTTACAAGGCAAATCGCCTTGGTGATTTACCAGACGACTATGTTCTGCCCTATAGGGGAGATGCAGCAATGACTGACGGAAAGGATGTAGGTCTCGACCTGACCGGAGGATGGGCAGATGCAGGAGATGGAATAAAATTTACACATCCTATGTCATATGCAGCAGGACAATTGGGATGGGCTGTTTACGAATATCGTGATGCCTTTGAAAAGTCAGGGCAATTAGACGACATCCTTGATGAGATCAAGTGGGCTACGGACTTCTTTATAAAGGCACATCCAAGCCCGGATGTATTGTACTACATGTGCGGCTACGAAGAATCAGACCATTCTGTATGGATACCCCACGAAATGTTGGATTACAAAACCGACAGAAAGTCGTTCAAGGTTGATCCTACAACACCAGGTTCTGATGTAGCAGGCCAAACAGCGGCAGCCTTGGCTATCGCATCAATTATATTTGAGCCTACAAACCCTACTTATGCGGAAACATGTCTTACACATGCAAAGCAGCTGTTTAAATTCGCTGATACATACAGAGGTAAAAATCCTCTAAAATCACTGTATCCTTCAGGAAGTTACATTGACGACTTGGCATGGGGGGCAATATGGCTGTATATTAAAACACAGGATGCAACTTATCTGGATAAGGCAAAGTCAATTCTTCCCGCGACTGTTCTAGGCGGACAACATACACATTGCTGGGATGATGTAAGCTACGGTGCAGCCCTTAAAATAGCACAAGCAAGTCATGATGAGAGTTATGCTGCAATGGTTGAAAAGAATCTCGATTACTGGATGCCGGGGACAGGAATGAAATATACTCCCGGAGGATTGGCATGGCTTTCACAATGGGGTTCCCTCCGTTATGCAACAACTGCGGCATTTTTAGCATTTGTTTGGTCTGATGACAAAACAATCGGAACTGCTTCCAAAAAGCAGACTTATCACGATTTTGCAGAAAGACAGATAAATTATGCACTTGGAGATAATCCACGTGGAGGCAGCTACGAAGTAGGATTTGGAGAAAATGCACCTGAGCATCCTCACCACAGAACTGCACACGGTTCATGGACAAGTATGCTTAACGTCCCAACCTTCCATAGACACATTCTCTACGGAGCGTTAGTAGGAGGCCCTTCCTCTGATGATAGCTGGAAGGACGATATCAAAGATTATACACTGAATGAAGTGGCTACTGACTATAATGCTGGCTTTGTAGGCTGTCTGGCTAAAATGTACGGTATGTACGGAGGGAATCCATTGGAAAACTGGCCAAAGCCTGAAGATTTCAGATCACCTCAGGATAACCTGACAGAATACTTTACAAGGGGCTGGATTATATATGAGGGTTACGGCAAACTGAAAGTTATGTTCCAGATAAACAACCGTTCAGCTTGGCCTGCAACAATGAAGGACAAGATGTCCACCCGTTACTTCATGGATTTATCCGAAATATTTGAAGCCGGGGGTACGGTAGATGATGTACAATTAACCCTTGAAGATAGTCAGGGGGCAAAACTTATCGGACTCAAGCAATACAAGGATAATATATATTACTTTACCTTGGATTTTACAGGGACACAGATAATGCCCGCTGAGTGGGAAATGTGTGAAAAAGATGCAACCGTACAAATTGAATACAAAAACAGTGCGGGTTCCAATGAAAATGATTGGTCATACCAGAACCTAAGCGGGCCGCCGGACTTTGATGCAGTATCCTTTGCAGGAATGTCCAAATACATACCGGTATATGACAACGGCAAGCTCCTTTGGGGAGAAGAACCCGCAGGAGGAACACCTGAGATAAAGTACGGAGACATAAACAATGACGGAAACATTGACGCAATAGATTTTGCCCTGCTCAAAAAAATAATTATGGGCGACACATCAGGCAACGTCAATTTGGCTGCCGCTGACTTTAACAAGGATGGCGATATAAATGCCATTGATTATGCGGCATTAAAGAGCTATTTACAACGCGGCTATTAATAAAAGGGGTTGTTTTAACCTGTACGCGAGTATAAATTGTATCAATGGAAGCTTGGTTAAAGATATTTGCAGATGTTTGTCGGCGAACTTGGATATTTTACCGGAAAACCTATCACGAAGTAGGTTTTAGCGACACGATGAATCATGGATGATGAATGTGAGCGACGGTAAAATATCCAAAGATGAGCCGCTAGAAACTCTTGCAAATATCTTGGAAGCGATCATTGATATAATTTTATACGGGAGTACAGGTTTTGCAACAACCCATTATTCTATAAACCCTTTAATCAAATCAAAAGCCTTCTTTGCAGAATCCTCATTGTATTCGTTTGAATAGGAATCTGCAAAGCCGTGATTACCTTCAAGTAGGTGTACTTTAACGCCGGGCATTTTAAAACCACTGACAAAATCCATTACATCAAAGGATTTTTCATGGCTTGGGAAAAGAAGCAATGCAGGGCAAGAAGGAGAAATATTGGTATAATCTCGTATTCTTGAGCCATAACAGCAGATGACGCCTGAAAAAGGTCCTGCTTCACTGCAAAGCCATGCAGTAGTAGCTCCAACACTAAAGCCAACCAAAAAAATACGTTTATAGCTACTCTCAAATTGCTTTGATAAGTTAATGACAATATCAGTTCCTTTATCAAAACCTATATTATCTGAGAAATACTTATAGGCGTCTTCCTGTTCACTATAATCAAATGGATGTTCCAGGCCACACAAATCAGGACACACAACGTCATAGCCGTACAAAGCAAATCTGTTGGCAGTGTCTTTTATAAAACTGTTGATTCCGTAAATTTCAGGTATAAGAATTATTAAATCTTCCGAATTATTAATTATACTTAACATAATTCCTTGTCCGGCTTTCTTTGTATATTAATATAATACTACTATAAAATTCGTTGACACTCAAAAGTACAAAAAGTAAACTTAAAATAAAATACAAAATTTAGGAGAAGCTATATGAAAACAAGTTCAGAAAAGGCCCAGCAGTTGTTTAAAGATGGATATAACTGTTCACAGGCCGTCTTTGGAGCTTTTTGCGATGACATGGGTATGGAATTAAGAAGTGCTTTAAGGATAGCGTCTTCCTTCGGAGGTGGAATGGGAAGGCTGAGAGAGGTCTGTGGTGCTGTAAGTGGCATGTTCATGGTCGCCGGTATGCTTTACGGATATGATGAACCCAACGATACTGAAGCAAAAAAAGAACATTACAAGCTCATACAGGAACTTGCCCGAAGGTTTACAAACATCAACGGTACAATAGTGTGCAGAGAACTGCTGGGGCTGGGTAAGGGGCCTGACAATCCAACTCCTGAGCCACGAAATGAGAGCTATTATAAAAAACGCCCATGTGCGGAATATGTAAAGTGTGCTGCCGAGATAATGGAACAATACATAAATGAGAAAAAAGCAGAGGCTATATCGGAATAGCATCTGCTTTTTAACTTCGCTATTTAAATGTATTATCTACTCTTAGAGCTCTTGCAGAGTTGAGAATAGCTATTACGGAAACCCCAACATCTGCAAATACAGCCTCCCAAAGGTTTGATACTCCGAAGGCACCCAATGCCAAAACAATTGCCTTAACCCCAAGAGCAAAAACTATATTCTGATTAACAATACGAAGGGTTTTTTTAGAAATAGCTATAGCAGTTGCTATTTTGGAAGGTTCATCATTCATGATTACCACGTCAGCTGCTTCTATAGCAGCGTCGGAGCCAAGACCTCCCATGGCGATTCCTATATCTGCCCTTGAAAGCACAGGAGCATCATTTATACCGTCCCCTGCAAAAGCCAGATTACCTTTTGGCGATTTTTCTGCAAGTAGTTTTTCGACCTTTTCAACCTTATCTACAGGAAGAAGTTCAGTGTACACCTCATCAAGGCCAAGGGTTTTGGCCACTGCTTCACCAACGTCCTTTGCATCACCCGTAAGCATTACGGTTTTATGTATTCCACATGCTTTAAGCTTTGCAATGGCAGAGGCCGAATCTTCCTTTATTTCATCTGATATAACTATATAACCTGCATAAACCCCGTTTACCGTTACATGTACAACTGTTCCGACTATTTTATTATGAGAATATGCTGCTCCAACTTTTTCCATTAACTTGGAATTACCTGCATATACGGTTTTCCCGTCAATAACTGCCTTGACACCATGTCCGGGTATTTCTTCAACATCTGTAATTCTGGAATTATCAATTTCAGAATTAAAAGCATTTTTTAGAGACTGAGAAATCGGATGATTTGAATAGCTTTCAGCATGGGCGGTAAGCTCCAATAATTCAGTATCTGAAATACCTACGGGATTAATCTCAGTAACCTTAAAAGTTCCTTTTGTAAGTGTTCCTGTTTTATCAAAAACAACCAGTTCGGTAGCTGCAAGAGCTTCCAGATAGTTGCCCCCCTTTATGAGAATCCCCAGTTTTGAGGCTCCGCCAATACCTCCGAAGAAGCCCAAAGGAATAGAAATTACAAGAGCACAAGGACAGGAAACAACCAGAAAAGTTAATGCCCTGTATATCCAGTCTTTGAAGGTTGCTCCCGGAACAAGGAGCGGTGGCACAACTGCAAGAATAACTGCAACTATAACAACAACTGGAGTGTAATACCTTGCAAATCTGGTAATGAAATTCTCACGTTTTGCTTTTTTGTTACTTGCATTTTCTACCAAGTCAAGGATTTTGGAAACAGTGGACTCCCCAAACTCTTTGGCAACTTCAATTGTAAGAAGGCCATTAAGATTTATACATCCGCTTAGAACCTCGCTGCCGATATCAATTTCCCTTGGAACAGACTCGCCTGTTAATGCAGAGGTATCAACCAATGAATGGCCTTCTATGACTTTGCCGTCAAGCGGTATCTTTTCGCCGGCTTTAACTACTATAATTTCATTTATTGCAACTTCCTCAGGGTCTACCGTAACAAGCTCTCCGTTACGTTTAACATTTGCATAATCAGGACGGATATCCATTAATGAAGATATGGATTTCCTTGAACGGTTAACGGCATAATCCTGAAACATTTCTCCAACCTGATAAAAAAGCATTACGGAAACAGCTTCGGGATACTCTCCCACAAAAAATGCACCTACTGTCGCAATACTCATCAAAAAGTTCTCGTCAAATACCTGACCGTGCATAATATTCCGGATTGCTCTCCAGAGAACATCTCCACCGATTATAAAATAGGCTGCAAGAAAAAATGCAAGATTCATATAGGACGGAAACGATGCTACCACCGCAATTATCAGAACCAAAGTTCCTGCGCCTATACGGATAATTTCCTTTTTAGCTTTATTCATAAAAATCTCCTTGTAAATAAAAGTCGCCTATATTACATCTTTATTGTACAATCAGGCTCAATTTTCTTTATGATTTTCTGTACTGATGTCATAATATCGTCAAAACTCTCGTCAACTGCATCTATAGTTAGCTTTTGCATTATAAAGTTAACAGTAGCACTATTAACGCCCTCTAACTTACTGATTTCTCTTTCCATTTTAGAAGCACAGTTTGCACAGCCTAAATCGTTAAGTCTGTAATTTTTTTTCATTGCAAAACCCTCCTATTGTTATTCCACAAATTATTCTTCAATATGTTCAAAACCCTGGTCAATTATTGCTCTTACATGTGAATCGGACAATGAATAAAAAATAGTTTTTCCGTCTCGTCTTGATTTAACCAATTTTGCCTGTTTTAATATACGCAACTGGTGAGAGATAGCTGACTGACTCATGTTCAGCAACTGGGCGATATCACAGACACACATTTCTGCCTGAAAAAGAACATACAAAATTTTGATTCTTGTGGTATCACCAAAAATTTTAAAAAGCTCCGCAAGATCATATAACTGAGTCTCTTCGGGCAAATGTGACAGTACCTGATCTATTACATCCTTATGAAGACATATATAATCACAGTGTTCAATATCCTTTTCTGTATTCATAAAACCTTCCTTTCTTAATACAAATAAAATGCAATACTACGTACGTTCATATGAATGATTGTTCATATATAATAATATACTGAGATATTTAGAAAGTCAATCAGAAATTTTCAAAAATAACCCAATAATTTTACATTAAATTTCTTAGCAATTGAGCTGTACAAGCCCCAAATGAAATTTGGTTGCATATTATGCAATAAAAAGTTAATTTGGAGTGATTTTTTTTGGCTAAATTTCATATCGGAGATATTGTTATTAGAAGGTCTTATGGTGGAGACATACTTTTTAGAGTAGTAAACATAAAAACAAATTTTAACGGGTTAGAATCCTATGTACTAAGAGGCTTGTCATATAGGATTGAAGCCGATTCACAGGGAGATGACCTTGTAAAGCAGGATGCAAGGTCAGCATATACCAGGGCTATAAATGAACTTGATCAGGTAAAAAAAAGCATTGATTGTTGCAGACCTGTATTCAAATCATTTCTATCGAGAATCAAACACAGACCGGGTAGAATACTGCATATAGATTCTGCCGAGGATTTTATGAACCAATGTTTGGACTTTTATAAGAAAAGTAAGATCAGTTGTTCCGGTAAATGGGTAAGTGAAAACAGGCAGCCTTCAGTAGTAAAGCAATATCTGGAGGCGTACAATCCGGATATACTGGTTCTGACGGGACATGACGGTTTGAAAAAAGGTGCAAGTAATTATCAATCCTTGGATAGCTACGCCAATTCATCGTACTTTATTGAAGCCGTAAAAATAGCTAGAGCATATGAGCCTGACCCTGATAAGCTGTGTATCTTTGCAGGGGCATGTCAATCATATTTTGAGGCAATTATGCAGGCGGGAGCCAATTTTGCCAGCTCACCCAAAAGAATTCTGATAAATGCATTAGACCCGGCAATTGTTGCACAGAAAGTATCTGTTACAGACAATTCAGTTATACTTTCATCTAATTCGGTAATAGAATTAACAATAACAGGAAGCGCCGGTATAGGTGGAAAAGATACAAGAGGGCAGATGAGATAAATTGTTAGGCACAGTCAAATTATTATATACAGTAAAAAGGAGTTGTTGCAAAACAGAAAAACTTTTTGCTTTGCAACAACTCCTTTTTTAATGTATAAAAAAAATGCCCGGCAAAGCCGGAGCATTTTTAGGGGGTTAAAATGTATTTTGTGGGGTCAGTTATATTTATTGCCTTATTTACATTTTCTTATACATTTATTCTAAAATAAAAAGAATATATATATTCTAAAAAGTGTTCATGGTATAATACTAAAAATAATACTAATTTTACATGTAAATACATTTTAAAAATGTGAGGGATAGTGTGTGAAAAAAAGAATATTAGCCATACTGCTTATTTTTGCATTTGTTTCTGTTTCATTTATGGGAGTTGATGCAAGAGGAGCACGTTCTTTCGGCAGAAGCAGCAAGTCGTTTTCAAAATCTTTCAGCAGTTATAAGGGTTCTTCATCAAGAAGTTCTGGTATTTTTAGCTCTTCTAAGGCGAAAAGCAGCACTTCGAAAAGCAGCTCAAAAAGCTTTAGCTTGTTCGGTTCGTCAAAATCTAAAAGCAGTAGCTCCAGAAGCAAGCCGGGTTCAAAATCTTATACCGGCTCATCAAGTAACAAAACAAACACCTCGGGATTTACTGCAAAGGCAGCCTCAAAAAAGAAATCCTACATGCAGGACACTTACAAGAGTCAGGTTTCAAGTAAAAATTACAAAACCTATAAGCAAAAACTCGATAGCCAACAGCAAAAGGTTTATAATGACTCCATGAAAAGAAGCTATGGCTCAAGTTCAAGAAGGATGAACTTTGAGGATGCAATGAGAACCCGGACATCCAGAATAAATGTATTCAACAACAGACCGATATTTATTAATGTAAACAGATCTATATTCGGAAGTCCTTTTTCTTATGGATATGCATATGTAGGTCCATGGGATTTGTGGTTTCTGATGAGGGCGTCGGATTTGTTCTGGTATCATCATTGGAATGAAATTTCACCTTATAGGAGCTATTTTGATCAGAATCAGTATCAACAATTGGAAAATAGGGTAGATCAATTGGAGAAACAGGGAGTACAGAGAGACCCTAATTATATGGAAGAAGGGGTTGACCCGGATTTACAGCTTTCACAGCAATATCAGGAACAGAATCCTGATAATGTATACTATACAGACAAGTATCCTACAAGTTCATCAAGAAATACCGGTGCAGTTGTGGTAGTTATCATAATAACGTCGGTAGCATTGATAATTGTAATAAGAAAGCTGTCAAAGCCAAAGCCTAAAAACTCTCGCCACAGCAGGATATATTAGAATTTTAAACTTAAATGGAATAGGACGTGATGTCGATGTTCGGTTTCAAAAAAAAAGATGGGCAGGATATACTTAATCCTTTGAATATTAATAAGAACTCAATGGTAGAATTCAAACTCAAGGAATTAGAGGAGCAGGGGTTTTTTGCTTTTGGGAAAATAATACAAATGGATGTAGGTCAGAGGCCTTTTACCAGATACCTTGTTTTTTCCAGATCTGAAGAGACGGAATATGTTTTTGAGGTATACAAGGGTGAAGAGGAAGGCCAGCTGGAAACATACCTTTACTTTCTGGATGATACAGTTCCGTTCTCAGAAGAATTTTTGGAGGTTGTGGGTCAAAAGAGTATAACAACTCCTGACGGTACAGAGTACGAAAGGTGTACGATGCCGGAACATGATTATAGGATAGACGGTGTACAAGGCTCGCTAAAGGTGTATGACCTGAACTCCGAAAAAATTGAATACGAATCAGAAGTCGAGGTATGGGACTATCAGCGTGATGCAGAAGGCATTACAGAGTATCTTAACATAGAAATGCTTAAAACAAACGGAATGTTCAGAATTTTTATAGGACAGAGGTTTGAAGGGTCACTATACAAGGTTTACCAGGGGATGGAAGAAAAATAGCTTTTAGGGGGATAATGAGATGTTTGAATACTTTAGTTTTTTCTTGAAAGACTTGTCATTTAGTTTTGTTATATTAACTGTAGGTTTTATATTGGGTTGGGTTATTTATAATAATCTGGTTCTTAGAGATGTTTCACTTAAAGATGCACTGTTCAATAAGGATAATTTTGCAGCATGGATAGAGTTCATCGGGGCTTTTGTTTTTCCCGTGCTTTATCTTTCGTCACATGCCATAAAGGGGGCTGCCAGCGATAATATACTGGTTGATCTCGCTGTTTGTACTGGATATACTGTCTTTTATGTAGTAATATTGACGTTATTAAGACTTCTGTCCAAATCAATAGTAAGTCTGATAAATGCTGAAGATGGTCATGGCAAGGTGTGCTTGAATAAAGAAATATGCGAGCAGAAAAATATCGGTGCAGCCTTGTTTTCCGTTACGCTTTCAGTTATATTCGTATCCTTCATAAAGTACATAGATTTTATAGATATAATTGAAGGGGCAGGAGCATCAATACTTATAAAGGTTTTACTGTTTATAGTGTTTGTTTTAATTGCAATGGTGTGCTACAGCATGGTTTTGAGAAGAAAGACCACTTTGTTTAAAGAAATATTTATAGACAATAATGCAGCTGCCGGTATCGGACTTCTGGGTTTTGTTTTTGCAGTACAGACAATTATTACAGGAATAATTGATGCATATACAACTGACTTTGAGATAATTACAGTAGCCTTTGTAATAGCTGTTTGTCTTGTAATATACGGTATACTGTCCGTATTGTTTAAAAAGATTTTTACTGCCATAGTAAAGGTGGATGTATGGAATGAAATTTACGAACAGAATAATGTGGGAGCAGCATTGGGACAGGCTGCACTTTACGTTGGAATTGCCATGATAATAGTAAATTTCATAATGTAAAATCAATATATAGAAGGGGGACAAAGTAAGCTAAAATACATTCACACATTGTTAATATTTGTTATACAATTTTAATAATCGGATGTAGAAATTAGTGGTATAATACAAAGTGTAAAGCCATTAAAAGCTTTTTCATTTTGTTCCTCCTTTAAACATATTGATTTTATTTTTTGTTACATAGGGCACCCATTTATCAGGAATTATTATAAATTATATACTGAGGTGCTTTTTTTCTGTCCCAAAATAAAATAGATTCACTTGAAATTTACTTACAATAAATACATAAATTGTAAAAATAATATCTCTTGATATGGGACACTATTTAAGTTATAATGTTAAAAGTGCACCGAACATATTTGGTTTATGAGTTCGGTAACACATTAAAAAAGCCAGTTTTGGCCGTACTAGACGGGGAGGCAGCGGTGCCCTGTACCTGCAATCCGCTATAGCAGGGTTGAATTCCCGTTTGAGGTTTTAGTGTGTAGTGCCTGCCCTTTACAAGTGGCAATGACAATTGGGTCTTGCG
>JAEYNY010000029.1 GCA_023412275.1 Bacillota bacterium | reverse complement strand
ATTATTAAAGGGAAGTACAACCATGCTTGTCCTTAAACTTCTGGAGAGTGGGGATATGTACGGATACCAGATGACCAGAGAGCTGGAACGCAGGTCGGACAATACTTTTACACTAAAAGAAGGAACCCTGTATCCCATTCTTCACTCCTTGGAAAGTGACGGAATGATTGAGGCCTACTGGGAAGAGACCGATTCTGCCCGAAAGAGGAAGTACTACAGGATTACTTCCAAAGGAAGAAAGCTTTTGGAGGAGAAACAAAAAGAGTGGGGGAAATATACTGATGCCGTAAAAAAAGTGCTGGGAGGTGGAGAAGTTGAACCAATGTGCCATTGATTTTATTGATATAGTTCTGGGACAGGTCAAGTACAAAAAGGCCCACAGGATAATACAGGAGGAGCTGCAAAGCCATATTGAGGAGTTGACTCAATTACATATCTCAAATGGAATGTCAGAAGATGAAGCCGTAAAAAAAGCTATACTTAAAATGGGAGACCCAATAGCAATAGGGAAACAACTTCATAATACTCACAAACCAAAAACAGAATGGTCAATTGTTATACTTTTGGGGGCTATAGTATTATTTGGAGTTTATATAATGTTTAAATACTCTCAAATTGCAACACATCCGTTTTATTTTAAAAGACAAATACTCTTTGTAGCAGCAGGAATTATTCTCGCTGTAGCCCTTTATTTCGTTGATTTCGTACGATTTGAAAAATATTCTTTGCCAGTGTACTACTCGGCGTGTATTTTACTCTTAGCTGTAATTATAATTGGGCCTAACACATATGGCAGGGCAGTTATAGTAGTGGGGGAATTTAGTGTAACACCGTCCGTTGCAGCCATTCCTTTTCTTTTAATAAGTTACTCAGGTCTCATAAGAAGGTGGTGCGACGGAAACCCCAATAATTTATTTAAGCTGGTTGTAAATTCACTGCTTCCTTTGATAATAATATTTATGGAGCCCTCCCTAATGTTTGCATGTATACTGGGGTCAGGTTTTGCTATAATGGTTACCTGTGGAATTTTTAGTAAAAGCTTCAAAGGGAACAGAAAAAAGACTCTTTTTATTCTTTATGGAGGACTTTTTGGATTTATATTAACAACCTTACTTTACACTTATATATATATACCATACAGATTTGAAAGGCTTACTATATTTGCTGAACCTTGGAGAGATCCTCTGGGCTATGGATGGATTAATGTCATGATACATAAAATCCAAAGCAGTTCACCATTTATCGGAATGAGCAGAGAGCTTATGGGCAGCGACACAAAACAATTGATACTACCTTGTTCAGAAACGGATTGTGTTTTTACTTTTGTGGTAGGACGATTCGGTTGGCTTTTTGGAGCAGTCTTATTGGGGCTATTGGGATTAATAATTGTCAGATTATTTATGGCATCAAACAGGGTAAGAAATGAGTACGGTAAGTTGTTGGGAGTGGGTATATGCTGTGTATTTTCAATACAAGTAATAATCCATATACTTTCTAATCTGAACTTATTTCCGTTGACCGGAATATCACTCCCTTTTATATCCTATGGAGGGCAGAACTGCGTAATGAATATGACACTAATAGGGATGCTGTTGGGAATATATCGGAGAAAGGATATTTCCTTCAGACAAGAAGAGAAGTCAATGCAAACCCTTAACTAAAAGCTAAAGGTTTGTTGCAAAACTAATTTTTATCTATCTTAACCAGTACTTTGGAGTATAAATTATATCAATGGAAGCTTGGTTAAAGGTATTTGAATATGTTTCTCGGCGAAGATGGATATTTTACCGGAAAACCTATCACGAGGTAGGTTTTAGCGAAACCATGAATCATGGACGATGAATGTGAGCGACGGTAAAATATCCTATGATGAGCCGCTAGAAACTTTTGCAAATATCTTGGAAGCAACCATTGATATAATTTTATACGGGAGTACTGATGTTAAAACATTTTGTTTTGCAACATCTCTTTTTTAGTATCATCTTCAGCTATCTTATACTTCCCACATTAAGGCGCTTCATCCCCTGATTAGGAATGGTGAAGCCAAGGGCTATAAGGACAGCTGCAAACATCCAGAAATAAGCTGTCATCATTGGAACCTCAAATACATTTTCAACAAAGTTAGGAACCACAACGCCAACCATTCCTGCGAAAACACCCTGTGCCATGCTGAGGCTTTGGCGGTCAGCAGTTCTTTTAACCGCACGAATTCCCCATGCTAGAGCGTTATATATTAGAATACAGAAGGATACAAAGCCTACAAGACCCATTTCAACAGCAATCTTTAAGAAATAACTATCAACGTAGAATGCACCCGGTATCTTAAAGTTCTGAGCAACTGCACCACCAAATTGTCCAAGTCCAAGGCCGAACCAAGGATGCTGTTTTAGTGCTGCAATACCTATAGACCATCTTGCAATTCTTCCTCCGGCTGCGCTGCTTACCATGTATTGGGGACTTAACAGATAGTTTACTCTGTGTGCGATGGTAGGTACTGCAAAATATGCGGCTACAACCAGCAGAGCCAGCAATAAAATGAGCCTTTTATCTTTAAGCCAGAAATACACGCCCATTGCTACCACAAAGCCTATCCAGGCAGACCTTGAGGATGTGAAGATAAGAGTTGCAGACATTGCAAGGGTTATTCCGATAAATATAATTTTCTTGAAAATTTTCCTTTCACTGAAAACAAAAGAAATTGAAACGGGAATCAGCAATACCATAAGACTTCCCAGAATATTAGGGCTTCCAATTATTGAGAAAACTCTTGTTGTTATCCCTGATTCAAGCCTGTCAACCCAGTAGGAGGGCATTTCTGCATGTGTTACATATTGGTAGATTCCATGAAGTCCCAGAATTCCACCGATAAAAACCATAATGTACAGAAACCATCTGATGTTTTTACTTGAGGTTACAAGCTGTGCAACAATGAAATACCACAGCATCTGCTGTACAACCTGTCTGAAACCGGCAATTCCGATTTGCATTATAGGTGAATTCACCAGAACCAGACATATAGAGATTACCACAAAAAATACCAGTGGAATATCTAAAGGTGTTGCAACATAGCCATCCTGTTTACGGTAAACTACCCATTTATATAGCCACAGGCACAGTGCAAATACAAACAACATTTCATCCCAGTAGCTTGCAAGCAAAGCACTTGATATGACATACCTTAAAACGTAGTCAATTAAAACATAAAACCCCAGAACATATAAAAATTTTGAATAATCAAACATCATTGCAGCAGTAAATATTACACCTGCAATAAACGCAACCAACAGAAAGGTCGGTGCAAAAGCTCCGCACACCCCTGCCAGCAATCCCAATATCAATAATATTACAGCAGTTTTTTTATTCATAGTATTTGTTTATCCTTACTGACTTTTTAATCAAAAATGTATTGCACAAAGTGCCAGAAGATGCTGTTTTCTAGGCAGGCTTTCCATTTTCTCCTGCCTGGTACAAGCAGCAGGGACACGACTATTCCCAAAATAATAAAGGCAGCCTTAATCGTGTTGAATGTTCCTAAAGCTAAGGTAGTTATACCAAACCCTATACTGAAAAACAATATCATAAGTGAGAAGGAGGCAAAACTGCCGGAACCTGAAAAAGTATTCCTTATAAAGGAAATAAAAGCACTGGAACTTCCGCAATTTGCACCAAAGTCACACAGCTTGTCCCAAAGCCTGTCAAATGATCCTAAGATCCGTGAACAAACCCTGTAGGTTACTGAATACTTCAAAGAAGAATCTTTCCCCAGATACCACAATATAAAGCGGTTTATTTGGCTGTTTCTGCACCATTCCAGAATTACACACATTACACTAAATAAAACTGATGCTTTAAACCAACGGGTTAAGCCGTTAGCAGTTCTAAAAATAATACTTGTACTGGTAAGTTGTTCCATAAATATCACCACCTGTTTAAATTAAGTTAACTGATTATTTGGCGATAGTGACCTTTTCAACGTTACCGTCCATCTCAATAGTTTGTGTCTTCACTGTAAATTTCTTACCAAGACAAAGATCCTGTGTACCAACCTTTAATATTGCCGCATTTGTATTTACGTTTGCCTTTATTGTAATATATATATCCTTTAAAGTAGGATGCTTCTCCATATGAACCTTACCCTGTGCATCTGTAGTTAAATAATCAGATGGTACGGCTTTAACATCTGCGATGGTTGCATTTGGAATGTAATCAGTGCCAAAAACAAGCTGTTGTCCTGCTTTAACCTGACTAATAACTGTATCGGTTCTGAAAGTGCATTTTACAACTGCTGTTACTTCTCCTTTTGCTGTAGGAGATGAAGCTATTTTTGGACTTAAAACCTTGTATCCAACTGCGGCTACCAATAAAAGAACCAATAAAACCACTACCAGATCTATAATGTTAACCTTTCCGAATAATCTGCCTTTTTCATCAATTAATTTCATGTTAAAATCCTCCAAGTTACTTTTTAAATGAATTATTTAATACTTCTACCAATGCCTTTGTAAGCTCTTTTCTTTCAAACTTCTTAACCTCGTCAACTACCGGATTTACAGGATTTGTGCCATTAGTCCAACAATTATAAAGTTCAATAAGGTTCTTTTTGGTAGTTTCAATATCATTAAAGTCTGAAACCAGACCGGTTTTTGTGTCTGTAATAAGCTGTGCTGCGGCACCATGTTCTGGAATTGACGCCAGTATGGGCCGTTTGGTGTTCATGTACTCAAAAACCTTTCCGGTATAAAAAGCTTCAGCACCGGGGCCTGACGGTTCTATAAGCAGAAGGGCGTCAGATTTGATGAGTTCTAAAAGACATTCCCTGTGCTTCATGTAAGGCATAAGTGAAACAATTTCGTTTAAATTATAGCTGTTAATAACTCCTTGCAGCTGCTCAACCTTATAATTTCCTATGAGTCTGACATTTATTTTGGACTTGTCCACACTTCCTTCATCAATAGCTCTTTTGAGAGCTTCAAAGAAATTGTCGGGTTTTCTCTTACCATATAAAAGCCCGGTATAGGTCAGTGTAAACTTGTCATTTGAAGGTATAATATCCTCCATACCTGCAAAATCCTCATCGTCATAGCCGTTTGGTATAACATAAAATTTAGCTTTGGTTTCAGGGTTGTCCCTCAAAAAGTTTGAAAGCATTACCGGAGTATTGGTAATAAGACAGTCAGCATACTTGAGAACCATTTTTTCCTGCTTACGTTCAGTTTTTGCCCTTAATCCTTTTCTCACATGGTAAGGGTTGTTGGTCCACTCGTCCCTGAAATCGCAAACCAGAGGAATTTCAGGGTAGTGCTTTTTCAGGTATACACCAAGAAGATGATCGCTATAGGGGGCTGACGTGGTGTATATTACATCTATTTTATTATCTTTTATTGCAGCCAAAGCCTGTTTACGGGCAAAATGCTGCCACACTCTCTCTGAATCCGGTATCAGAAGCTTGTTTACAACCTTCCCGAAGTATTTGAAAATCCCCGGAAGAGCAGCAAAATCACAAGCTTTTGTTCTGATAACCTTTATCCCTTGAGGAATGTCCTTTAAAAGTGTTTCGTCTGTTAAAGCAGCTTTTGAGGCATCTCTTGTTAGTATAACTGGTTCATAATCAAAATTTCTCAAATATTTAACAAATTTTACAGTTCTTTGAACACCTGAGCCGCCAATAGGAGGAAACTGGTGTGCGATCATAAGTACTTTTTTCATGAGAATCCTTTCAAATTCAAGAAAAGCCCTCCGGAGCCTAAAAACCGAAGGGCAGTCTGTTGTTTTTATGCTCCAAGCAGATAAGCATTAAAGCCTGCTGCTATCAACGCCGCTCTGTCATAGAAGTTTCTTGTATCAAATATGTTGGCTTGTGCCATCAGCGGCTGCAGCTTGGAAAAGTTGATTTTAGCAAATTCATCATGGTTAACACCAAGTATAATCAGATGCCCTCCGCTTACTGCTTCTTCAAGGTCATTGCATAAAAGCTTATGTGAAGCAATATGAGGATCATAAATACAAACATCAAAGTCTGAATCCTGTTCAAACAACTCAACAAGTTCCATAACCGGGCTTTCACGCATGTCGTCAATATTTGGCTTGTAGGTAGCACCAAGGATTATAACCTTTTTAATTCCGTCAACCTCTGAAAGAATACTTTTTGAACGGTTGAATACGTGATGAGGCATACTGTCGTTGGTTGTTCTGCTGAGTTTAATTATCTTTGCAAGCTCAGGTTCCTTTTCAACAATAAACCAAGGGTCTACTGCAAGGCAATGTCCTCCAACGCCGGGACCGGGTTGATGAAGATTAACCCTAGGGTGTTTGTTTGAATATTTAATAACATCCCATGCATTTATCCCCATTTTTTCGCAAAGCTTTGCAAGTTCATTAGCCAAAGCAATATTAACATCTCTGAATGTGTTTTCCATGAGCTTACACATTTCAGCGGTTGTAGCGTCGGTAAGGAAAATTTCTCCTTTTACAAATGTTCTGTAAAGATCGCGTACAGCTTCGCTGGAAGCCGTATTTATACCTCCGACAATTCTATTGTTTTCTACAAGCTCAACCAAAATCTTACCTGGTAATACACGCTCAGGAGAGTGTGCAACCAAAAGTTGGGTTCCTATTTCAAGACCTGATTCCTTTAGAATAGGGAGCATCAGACCTTCAACAGTTCCCGGTGGTGAAGTAGATTCCAATATTACAACGCAGCCTTCACGAAGGTAAGGCACAATAGATTCGGTTGCCGAGCGTACAAACCTCATATCTGCTGTCTTGTCAGCATTGATTGGTGTCGGTACCGATATAATAAATACATCAGCTTCCTCAGGAGTGAGCTGTGCTCTCAAATTCCCTGATGTGACAGCTGCCTGTACCATAATGTCCAGATAAGGTTCCTCAATGATTATCCTTCCCTGGTTAAGTGAATCAACAACTTCTTTTTTTACGTCAACTCCTACAATACTGTGTCCGTGTGTTGCGAACATAGCGGCAGTTGGAAGTCCGATATAACCAAGACCGATAATACATATTTTTTTCTTATTGTTAATGACAATCACTTCCCTTATTGTTTAAAAAATGAACATCAAAATTTAATGTAAAAATACTCCAAAAACGAGTATTGACAAT
>JAEYNY010000174.1 GCA_023412275.1 Bacillota bacterium | reverse complement strand
AACAGAAGTAAAATTTGACGGTCAGGAATATACAATATTGAAGCAGAGCGATATCCTCGCAATTGTTGAATAATTATAACGGGAGGTAAGAGAAATGGCAAAGGAAATAAAATTTGGCGAAGAAGCTAGACGTGCTCTTGAAAAAGGTGTTAACCAATTAGCTGATACAGTAAAAGTTACCCTTGGACCAAAGGGAAGAAATGTTGTTTTAGATAAGAAATTCGGCTCACCATTAATAACAAACGATGGTGTTACTATAGCAAAAGAAGTTGAACTTGAAGACAAATTTGAAAATATGGGCGCTCAGCTTGTTAAAGAAGTTGCTACAAAGACTAACGATGTAGCCGGTGACGGTACTACTACAGCAACTTTACTTGCACAGGCAATAATCAGAGAAGGTATGAAGAACGTTGCTGCTGGAGCAAACCCAATGATCTTAAAGAAAGGTTTGCAGAAGGCTGTTGATACAGCTGTTGCAGGAATCAAAGCAAATAGCCGTAAAATCAAAGGTAAAGAAGATATCGCAAGAGTTGCAACTATTTCCGCAAATGAGGAATTAATAGGAACTCTTATTGCCGATGCAATGGAAAAAGTAACAAATGACGGTGTTATCACTGTAGAAGAATCAAAGACTATGGGAACAAACCTTGAAGTAGTTGAAGGTATGCAGTTTGACAGAGGATACCTATCAGCTTACATGGTTACAGATACAGATAAGATGGAAGCAGTTTTGGATGATCCATACATCCTTATAACTGACAAGAAAATAACAAACATTCAGGATATACTTCCAATTCTCGAACAAATTGTTCAACAGGGAAAGAAACTTCTCATAATCGCAGAAGATATGGAAGGAGAAGCTCTTACAACTCTTATCCTGAACAAATTAAGAGGAACATTTACTTGCGTAGCTGTTAAGGCACCTGGATTCGGTGACAGAAGAAAAGCTATGCTTCAAGATATTGCAATATTGACAGGCGGAGAAGTTATCACTGAAGAATTGGGTCTTGAACTCAAGGAAACACAGATAACTCAGCTTGGTAAAGCAAGACAGGTAATTATACAAAAGGAAAATACAATAGTAGTTGATGGTGCAGGAAAAGCTGAAGACATTAAGACCAGAATTAACTCCATCAAAACTCAGATTGAAGATACTACATCAGACTTTGATAGAGAAAAGCTTCAGGAAAGACTTGCAAAGTTGTCAGGCGGTGTTGCTGTAATTCAGGTTGGTGCTGCAACTGAAACTGAAATGAAAGAAAAGAAATTGAGAATTGAAGATGCACTGGCTGCAACAAGAGCAGCAGTTGAAGAAGGTATAGTAGCAGGTGGTGGAACAGCGTTAATTAACGTTATCCCTGAAGTTGCTAAATTACTTGATACAACTTCCGGTGACGAAAAGACAGGTGTTCAGATCATATTAAGAGCTCTTGAAGAACCTGTAAGACAGATAGCAGCAAATGCAGGTCTTGAAGGCTCAGTAATAGTTGACAAGATTAAAGCAAGCGAAAAAGGTATCGGATTCGATGCTCTTAACGAAAAATATATAGATATGATTGAAAGTGGAATAGTTGATCCTGCAAAGGTTACAAGATCAGCTCTCCAAAATGCGGCTTCTGTAGCTGCAATGGTACTTACAACAGAAAGCGTTGTAGCTGATAAGCCTGAACCAGAGGCACCAGCTATGCCGGGTGGAATGCCAGGCGGAATGGGCGGAATGTACTAAGAATAAAAAAGTTATAGAGGGTGGCTACAAAATAGTCATCCTCTATTTGTATTTAGATGGTAAAATAAAAATAATTTCACTAAATACTTGATATTATCTTGTTAATTTATTATTATTTTAACAAGCTTAAAAAATGCTTTGTTTGTTCCAATGAGGAGGGGCTTTAAAAATGGATATATTTATGGAAAAAATTGTAAAACGCAAAAAAACTGCTATTGACTCAGTAATAATTGCAGCTACAATTGTTATTGGATTATTATTAATCACGATAGTTGGCTCAGTGGGCTTCCTACAGACTTTTATGCCGGTATTGCTTGTAGCAATCGGGTATTTAGGCTATATGCTGATAAGGAACAGAAACGTTGAATATGAATATATCGTCACTAACGGTGATTTAGATATAGATATGATAATAGCACAGAGAAAGAGAAAAAGAGTATTTAGTGGTTCCTGCAAGGATTTTGAGATAGTTGCAAAAATGACCAGCGGCCAGTATAATCAAAGCTACGAAAATATCAAAAATCGGTTAAATGCTGTAACATCAATGGATTCAAATGAAGTATACTTTATATCTACAATAAAAGATGGTGAGAAAATACTTGTATTTTTCGAACCACATCCCAAAATGGTTGAATCTTTTAAGAAATATATCCCAAGGAAGGTTTTTGAATAAATTTGAAACCTAAGGCAAAGGACATTTTTGTTCTTTGCTTTTTGAATAGCAAAAGTAAACAGTATTATAATATTTTAAATAATTTACAAATGTCATATAAGGAGGAAATTTTAAAAATGGCTTTTTATTACAACGAACCTTCGAGGACTTTCAGTGAATACCTCTTAGTTCCAAACCTTAGTACAAAGGAATGTATACCGGATAATGTTGTGCTAAAGACACCGATAGTTAAGCATAAAGTTGGGGAAAAACCTTCTCTAGAATTGAATATACCGGTTGCTTCTGCAATAATGCAGTCTGTTTCAGACAACAATATGGCAACAGCATTAGCAAAGTGCGGAGGTATATCATTCATATACGGTTCACAAAGCATCGAAAGTCAGGCTGAAATGGTAAAGAAGGTTAAGAAATATAAAGCTGGTTTTGTAGTGAGCGACAGCAATCTTCGCCCTGACAATAAACTCAGAGATGTAGTTGCAATAAAGGACAAAACAGGGCATTCAACCATAGCTATAACAGAGGATGGAACACCTACAGGTAAACTTCTGGGAATAGTTACAAGCAGGGATTACCGTTTGAGCAGAGCATCATTGGATGAGGAAATAAGCACTTTTATGACTCCATTTTCCCAATTAATATACGGAAATGAAAAAACATCATTAAAAGAAGCAAATGACTTAATCTGGGAGCATAAGCTAAATTGTCTTCCAATAATAGATAGCAATCAGAAATTGATGTATTTCGTATTCAGAAAAGACTATGACAGCCACAAAGAAAATCCAAACGAATTGTTGGATAAGAGCAAAAGCCTTATAGTTGGGGCAGGTATCAATACCCGTGATTATAAGGAAAGAGTAGCTGCACTGGTTGAAGCCGGAGTTGATATCGTTTGTATAGACTCATCCGACGGGTACAGCGAATGGCAGTCTGATACAATTAAATGGATTAAGGAAACCTATAATGGAGAAGTAAAAGTTGGTGCGGGAAATGTAGTAGACAAGGAAGGTTTCAGGTATTTAGTTGGTGCAGGAGCTGATTTTATAAAGGTTGGTATCGGTGGTGGATCTATATGCATAACAAGAGAACAAAAAGGTATCGGACGTGGACAGGCATCATCTCTTATTGAGGTATCAGCTGCAAGAGACGAATACATGAAAGAGACAGGAATATACGTACCTATATGTTCTGATGGTGGTATAGTACATGATTATCATATGGTACTTGCTTTAGCAATGGGTGCTGACTTTATAATGTTAGGTAGATATTTTGCAAGATTTGACGAAAGCCCAACCAGAAAGTTAAAGGTCGGAGGAAACTTCGTTAAGGAATATTGGGGAGAAGGCTCAAACCGTGCAAGAAACTGGCAGAGGTACGACATGGGAGGAGAAGCAAAGCTTGGCTTCGAAGAAGGTGTTGACTCATATGTTCCGTACGCAGGTAAATTAAAAGACAATCTGGATACAACTATTTATAAGATCAAATCTACAATGTGCAACTGCGGAGCCTTATCGGTATCAGAACTCCAGAAGAAAGCCAGAATAACACTGGTATCTGCTACAAGTATCAAAGAAGGCGGAGCACACGATGTAATTTTAAAGGACAAGGAAATATCTTCTTGATAATTGAATAATATTATTTAGATATAATGAGATAATTATATAAGTATTGCAGCTTAGGCCCTAAAGTGATATGTAAAAAAATGGATAAAACATTCTTGACATTATTATATATGTAATCTATAATTAGTTAGCAATATAGCTAACCTGACATCAAAGTGCTACTGCCGTCAGGGAACATAATTTTAATTTTTATTCCATGTATATTAATATAAGTCAAAAAGTTGAATATTATATAATATTATATTAGGAAAAGACAGTTTGCATATTATTTAATAATTATAGGTCTAGCAGAAAAATTTAATGGTAAAGGAGAGGGCTTCAAATGTCAGCAAAAGAAGTCGTTTTAACCTACGAAGGCTTAAAGAAGCTGGAAGAAGAATTAGAATTTTTGAGAGGAACTAAAAGAAAAGAAGTAGCCGAAAGAATAAAGCAGGCTCTTTCATTTGGTGATATTTCTGAAAATTCTGAATATGATGAAGCGAAAAATGAACAGGCACAAGTTGAAGGCAGGATTGTACAACTTGAATCCATGCTCAAACATGCCAGAATTATAGATGAAGATGAAGTAAATACAGATGTTGTAAGCCTTGGATCAAAGGTAAAGATTTTTGATATTGAGTTTGATGAAGAAGTAGAATACTTGATAGTAGGTTCTACAGAAGCCAACCCTCTTAAATCAAAGATTTCAAATGAATCTCCTGTAGGTGCAGCACTAATTGGGCACACAAAAGGTGAAACGGTTGAAGTACAAGTTCCTGACGGAGTACTAAAGTTTAAGATACTGGAGATATCCAAGTAAGAAACAATACAATATGTGTTGCCACAAAAAGCAAAATTAATATATAATTATACTTACAGTTTACATTAACAATGTAAACTGTTTTTTATAAGGAAATGATTAAATACTTAATATATAAATAGGAGGAAATAATGTCAGAAGAAAATATTCAGGAGAATCAACAAAGTGAAGAGGATTTAAGCGAGATACTAAGAGTAAGACGTGCCAAGCTAAAGGATTTACAGGATAAAGACAGTGATCCTTTTAAGATAGTAAAGTACGATGTAACAAACTCAACCCAAAATATTATCGATAATTTTGAATCACAAGAAGGCCAGACTGCCTCTATTGCCGGAAGGTTAATGTCAAAGCGTGGCATGGGTAAGGCAGGATTCTGTGATCTTCAGGACAGAGATGGAAAAATTCAACTCTATGTCAGAAAAGACGAAGTTGGAGATGAAGTATATGAAATGTTTAAAAAATATGACATAGGTGATATAGTAGGTGTAAAGGGAGAGATATTTAAGACTCACAAGGGAGAAATATCAATCAAGGTAAAAGAGATTACGCTTTTATCAAAGTCCTTACTTCCATTGCCTGAAAAGTGGCATGGCTTAAAAGATACAGATTTAAGATACAGACAAAGATATGTGGATTTGATAGTAAACCCTGAAGTTAAAAATACATTTATATTAAGAAGCAAAATAATCAAATCAATCAGAAAATTCCTTGATAACAGAGGATTTCTGGAAGTTGATACACCATTATTGAACACAATTCCGGGTGGAGCGACTGCAAGACCGTTTATTACACATCACAATACATTGGACATTGATATGTACTTGAGAATTGCACCTGAACTCTACTTAAAGAGGCTTATTGTTGGTGGAATGGAAAAAGTATATGAAATGGGAAGAATGTTCAGAAATGAAGGTATGTCCGTAAAGCACAACCCAGAGTTTACAATGATGGAAGTGTATGAGGCATACAATGATTATAAGGGAATGATGGAACTTACAGAAAACCTTATTTCTACTGTAGCAATGGAAACATTGGGTACTACTAAGATTCAGTATCAAGGACAGGAAATTTATCTAACTCCGCCTTGGAACAGAATGACTATGATAGAGGCAGTAAAAAAATACTCAGGGATTGATTTTGATACAATAAAAACTGATGAAGAAGCAAAAGCAGCCGCTGAATCCAAAAAGG
This sequence comes from Bacillota bacterium, assembly GCA_023412275.1. GTDB lineage: Bacteria > Bacillota > Clostridia > Acetivibrionales > DSM-1351 > Ruminiclostridium. Next base: position 1,746 of record JAEYNY010000174.1, on the reverse strand, counting down.
TTCATGTAAAAGAAGGTATGGTTCGCGGAGAAATATTGAATCTTATGTTTGAAGAATTTGTAGAGAGCAATCTGGTTCAACCTACATTTATATATGACTACCCTGTAGAAATATCTCCTCTTACAAAAAGGAAACCTGATTGTCCAGAATTAACTGAACGTTTCGAATTCTTTATAACAGGAAGAGAAATGGGTAATGCATACTCTGAGTTAAACGACCCTATTGATCAAAAAGAGAGATTTATCAGCCAGGTGAAAAAGAGGGATTCCGGAGACGAAGAAGCAAATATGATGGATGATGATTATGTTACAGCATTGGAATATGGAATGCCACCGACAGGGGGATTGGGAATAGGTGTTGACAGATTGATAATACTCTTGACAGATTCAGCGTCAATAAGAGACATTCTATTATTCCCTACAATGAAGCCAAGAGACTAAAAAAATGATAACCTTTGCGTGATTAACATATGAAAACAACGGATAACCTAATGGTAATTGGCGGCCTTTAACTGGTCATGGAGGTTAATTTTGAAGTATACGAAAAAAGAATCAAGAACGATAATGGAAATCCCAACGAATTCAACAAAAGAGGATATTGAAAGAAGATATGATGTAATATTGAAAAAGTACCGTCAAATGAAAATAGACGGTACTTTGACAAAAGAAGCCGAGGAAGACTTCCAGAAGAAAACGGATGCTTATAGAATCCTTATGGGTTATGAGGTAGAAGATCCAAAAGTACCAGAAAAGGAAACATATGTTGATAAGGCATTTGTAAAGGCAGGAATGGATAGGAAAAAGGTGGGTAACTTTTTCTATTACCATAAGTACCATATACTGGTGACGCTTATAGCTGTTATAATTATAGCAACATCGGTATATTCAATCGTAACCAAAGTAAAACCCGATATAACCATAGGACTTCTAGGTGAAGTACATGAACAGGCAACAGATACATTTAAACAAAAAATAACAAAGAATGTACCTGAAATAAAGGAAGTCGGTCTGGAAACAGTAATGCTTAGTAACAGAATTAATGATCCCAATTCATCTATGTATATACAAAAAGCAATGGTTCTTTTTGCAGCTTCAGATACGGATGTATTTTTGCTAAGCAAGTATGTATTTGATCAATATGCTTCTGATGGCGCTTTTATGGCCATGGATGATGTAGCCAAGGACTTAAAAATAGATACTAAGTCCAGTGACTATCTCAAACTAAGGGTTGTAGAAGAGTGGAACCAGCCACAAGACCCTAAAGAGAAGCGAACAGTCAAATCATATAGGGATTCTGAGCCTAAATTATATGGGATAGATGTGACAAACAGTAAATTCTTTAAGGATGTAGATATTTTAGGCCCTGAGAAGATTCTGGCTGTCAGAGCAGAGCCTGAAAACCTTCAACTGATACTAAAGCTGGCAAAGTTATTCGCAGATTAACTTATGCTTGAAATGAAACGCTGGTAAAGGGGGTAGTAACATGGAACATAGTGAACTGAGTGTTCAAAAAATGCTGGATGGAGGTAAATGTCAAATTATCCTTTCAGGTGAAATTGACATACACACATCACAGAACTTTAAAAACGAGCTGAATGAGGTGGTTAAATCCTGCAATGGCGACCTCTATATAGATTGCAAGGAACTTACCTATATAGACAGCACAGGCTTAGGCATACTTGTAGGTGCACTTAAAGAGGTAAGAAAAGAAGACAATCATATATACATTTGTAATTTAAAGGACAAT
>JAEYNY010000158.1 GCA_023412275.1 Bacillota bacterium | reverse complement strand
GTATTGGAACGCCCACAGATAAAGGTATATAAGATAAATGTTAAAGTTTCCCTAGACAATAAAAAACTATTAATTTATGCGCGTGCCAAATTTTCCTTGGCTAATAAGTGCAATATAAACATTGTTTGCGAGGAAAGGCACATGCGCAAACAAAAGTGGCTCTGCCACCTTTGTTAATATAAACAGAAAGGAGAAAAGATATGAAACCTATTGAAATATTGTCTCTGGTCTTAATGGCTATTGGATTTATTAGTGTTTATATGGCAAAAACAATAGTAAGAAAGTTTGATTTAGCAAAAAAACAGACTTGTGAGCATGAATCAGAAATGACTGAAGAGGAAGTAGAGGAATACAAGTTTAACAAGGCCGTTTTTAATATAAAAATGTTAGGATTTCTTGTGGCAACACCGGGAATTGCTTTATTAATTATTTTCAGATAGCTTTTATTTAATAATAAACAGGAGGTTGTTTTATGGATGAACAGCAAAATATAGCTAAGCAATACGATCCGGGACAGGTTGAGGACCGGCTATATAAAAAATGGATGGATGAAGGATATTTTCATGCAGTACCTGACAAAAACAAAAAACCCTTTACAATTGTGATACCCCCGCCGAACATAACAGGGCAGCTTCATATGGGCCATGCTCTGGATAATACTTTACAGGACATTCTAATAAGAACCAAGAGAATGCAGGGCTACAGTGCATTGTGGCTTCCGGGAACCGACCATGCAAGTATTGCAACAGAAGCAAAGATTGTTGATGCAATGGCAAAAGAGGGTATATCAAAGGATATGCTTGGTCGTGAGAAATTTCTTGAAAAGGCTTGGGAATGGAAAAAGATTTATGGTGGAAGGATAGTTGAGCAGCTTAAAAAACTGGGAAGTTCCTGTGACTGGGAACGTGAACGCTTTACAATGGACGAAGGACTTTCCAAGGCAGTTCAGGAAGTTTTTCTGAAGCTCTATGACAAAGGCCTTATATACAAGGGAGAAAGAATTACCAACTGGTGTCCGAAATGTAATACTTCAATATCAGATATAGAAGTTGAGTACGAGGAACAGGCAGGTAACTTCTGGCACATCAAGTATCCCGTAAAGGACTCTGATGAATTTGTAATAATTGCAACTACCCGTCCCGAAACACTTTTGGGCGATACCGCTGTTGCAGTAAATCCGGAAGATGAGAGATATACACACTTGGTAGGAAAAACCTTGATTCTGCCATTGGTAAACAAGGAAATTCCTGTTATTGCTGACTCTTACGTTGACAAGGAATTTGGTACCGGTTGTGTTAAAATAACACCTGCCCATGACCCAAATGACTATGAAGTTGGGCTTCGTCACAATCTTCCTCAGATTAGGATAATGGACGACAATGCCATAATGAATGACAACGCAGGTCAATACAAGGGTATGGACAGATATGAAGCCAGAAAGAAGATGGTAGAAGATCTGGATAAGCTGGGACTTCTGGTTAAGATTGAACCCCATACACACAATGTTGGTACTTGTCAGAGATGTAGGACGGTAGTTGAACCTCTTATTTCAAAACAATGGTATGTTCGCATGAAGCCATTGGCTGAACCGGCTATAGATGTTGTTAGGGATGGAACAATAAAATTCGTACCTGAAAGGTTTTCTAAGATTTACTTTAATTGGATGGAAAACATTCAGGATTGGTGTATTTCAAGACAGCTTTGGTGGGGACACAGAATCCCTGCATACTATTGTCAGGAATGTGGGCACATGATGGTTCAGGGAACTGCTCCTGATACCTGCTCTAAATGCGGAAGCAAAAGAATTGAACAGGACCCGGATACACTGGATACATGGTTCAGCTCAGCATTGTGGCCTTTCTCAACTTTAGGCTGGCCTGAAAAAACAGAGGATTTGGAATATTTTTATCCTACAGATGTATTGGTAACAGGCTATGATATTATATTCTTCTGGGTTGCAAGAATGATATTCTCTGGTATGGAGCATATGAAGCAGGAGCCTTTCAAGTATGTATTCATACATGGTATTGTGAGGGATTCGCAGGGCAGAAAGATGAGTAAATCCCTTGGAAACGGAATAGACCCACTAGAGGTAATAGCCCAGTACGGTACCGATGCATTGAGATTTGCCCTTACAATTGGAAACTCACCGGGAAATGACTTGAGATATTCACCTGAAAAGGTTGAGGCTGCAAGGAACTTTGCAAACAAGGTATGGAATGCTTCAAGGTTCGTTCTGATGAATTTCGACGAAGACCTTGATTTCAGCAAGGTAGACAAAAAGAAGTTTTCTATTGCAGATAAATGGATTATGAGCAGAATAAATACCGTAACTAAAGAGGTTACTGAAAATATAGAGAAGTTCGAGCTTGGTCTTGGTTTACAGAAAGTATACGACTTTATATGGGAAGAGTTCTGTGATTGGTATATCGAGATGGTTAAGCCTAAACTGTATGATAGAGAAAGCGAAGGAAGGCTGGAAGCACAGTATGTTCTCAACTTTGTACTTGGAAACGCTATGAAGCTGCTGCATCCGTATATGCCTTTCGTAACTGAGGAAATCTACACTCACCTGATAAATGACGGCAGGAGCATAATGATTTCTCAATGGCCGGAGTACAGCGAAGAACTGAACTTTGCCGAGGATGAAGCAAAAATGACTATTATCATGGATGCCATCAGAAGTATACGAAATACACGTGCTGAAATGAATGTTCCACCTTCAAGAAAAGCAAAAATTATATTTGTTGCAGCCGGCGAAGCAGAAAAAGCTACTCTGGCTGAAGGAACTTCATTCTTCCAGAGACTTGCAAGTGCATCTGACGTAACAGTACAACTGAACAAGGAAGGAATTCCTTCTGATGCTGTAGGAACAGTTGTTCACGGTGCAGAAATATTCATTCCTCTTGATGAGCTTATAGACATTGAGAAAGAATTAGAAAGACTGGAAAAGGAAAAGAAGAACCTTGAAGGAGAACTAAAAAGAGTAATTGGAAAGCTCAGCAATGAAGGCTTTGTTGCAAAAGCTCCACAGAAGGTAATAGATGAAGAAAAGGCAAAGCAGGCCAAATATCAGGACATGTACGATAAGGTAGTTGAAAGACTGGAAAGCCTGAAAAAGTAAAATTTTAATACACAACTAATAAATACTCCTATTCACTTTGGTAACAGTTTTATAATAAACCAATATACTGTTACTAGCCTAAACAAGTGATAGGAGTATTTTTTATGCCTAAAAATATGCTATACAACAATGTGAACCCATACCGAAGCCTTGTAGCAGGAGTGAATACAAGAATACCCCTGGACAATGGTTCATATACAACGGCAATTAATTTTGACAATGCAGCTACTACACCTCCGTTTCTGTCTGTAATTAAGGACGTTGACAGCTTTATACCCTGGTATTCATCCATTCACAGGGGTAAAGGGTATAAATCTGCTATGTCGACCAATTTATATGAAGAGGGGCGCCAGACTGTAAAGGATTTTGTGAAGGCTGACCACGATAATGACACAATAGTGTATACAAAAAATACTACAGAAGCAATAAATATACTTGCGTACATACTCAGTCAGCAGAAAAATGGAAAGGACGTAGTGCTGTCCACATGGATGGAACATGCTGCAAACGATCTGCCCTGGCGGGATAAATTCACTGTTGACTATATTGAAACAGATGGTTTTGGAAGACTGTCCATGGATAATCTGGAGGCTAAGCTGAAAAAATATAAAGATAAGGTAAGGATTGTCACCGTTACCGGTGCGTCCAACGTTACCGGATACATAAATGATATTTATACAATCGCTGCAATGGCACACAGATATGGGGCGGAAATACATGTGGACGGAGCCCAACTGGTGCCACATTTGTCAGTGGACATGAAACCTTTTGGTACCGATTCTCATATTGATTATCTTTCATTTTCAGCCCACAAAATGTATGCCCCGTACGGTAGCGGTGCGTTGATAGGGCCGAAATCCACATTTGAAATTGGCTTGCCTTATTGTCAGGGAGGAAGTGCAATCAGTCTGGTTACACATGATAAAATTTGGTGGGAGGAACCTCCACATAAGGATGAGGCAAGTACACCAAATTTATTAGGAATAGCCGCACTGATCTCATCAATTAAAACATTGACTTCATTAGGAATGGACAATATATTCAAACATGAAAGAACACTGTTATACTATGCATATGAAAAGATGAAAAGTATTCCGGGAATTACCTTTTATAGTCACCCTGAAATTCAGGAATCCATTGGAGTTATACCATTTAATATAGAGGGTGTTCACCACTCACTTATGTCGGCTATTTTATCATATGAAGCAGGTATAGCGGTAAGGAATGGCTTTTTCTGTGCCCATCCATATTGTGAACGATTGCTGGGGCATTCGGCACAGGATATGGAGGAAATGATGAGAGACCCCAAAAGTGTATTCCCTGGAATTGTAAGGGCAAGTTTTGGTATCTATAACGGGTTTAACGAAATTGACAGATTTATTGCCTTTCTCAATCAGGTTGCTTTGAATAAAAAATATTATGTTAATAAGTATGGCAATTCCAGAAGCAGATACAATATCAAAAACGAAGTTTAAATATACAAAAAAATACACAAATATGATACACTAAATAAAACCATAGTATTACCCGCAGCGGGAAACAAGTATTGCCTGTGGTAAAAATGGAAAAAATAATAAAAATACGTTTAGGTGATAAAAATGGATTATGGATTTGTTAGGGTTGCAGCTATTGTGCCGGAATTGAAAGTGGCAAATTGTGATTTTAATGCCGGGGAAATAATAAAGGCCGCTAAGACAGCTGACAGTGAGGGCGCACAGTTTGTTGTATTCCCTGAACTGGCCGTTACCTCCTATACTTGCGGAGATTTGTTCTTGCAAACAACACTACAAAAAAGGGCATTAAGCTCTTTGGAGGTAATAATTTCTGAAACGGCTTCTCTGGAATGTGTTATAATACTAGGTATGCCGTTGACCTTGGATAGCAGGCTGTACAACTGTGCTGTAATTATAAAAAGCGGAAGTATTCTGGGGGTTGTCCCAAAATGCTACATACCCAATTACAGCGAGTTTTATGAAGCAAGGTGGTTTTCGTCAGGGCTGGACAAACCTGCGGAAACAATAAATATACTGGGAAAGACCGTTCCTTTTGGGATTGACATATTATTTGAAGCTTCAAACATGGATGGTTTGTGCTTTGGAATAGAAATATGTGAAGACTTGTGGGTTCCAATACCACCTAGCAGCAATCAGGCTCTCAATGGAGCAACGTTGTTGTTTAATCTGTCTGCAAGCAATGATATTGTAGGAAAGCATGAATATAGGGAAGACCTTATTAAGATGCAGTCGGCAAAATGTTCTGCTGCTTATGTATACGTATCGTCAGGGCCCAATGAATCAACTACGGACCTGGTTTTCGGAGGACATTCACTTATTAGTGAATACGGCTCAGTACTTGCACAGACAGAGAGGTTTTCTTTTAATGAAAAAATGATTATTTCGGACATTGACATACAGCGACTTGTTAATGAAAGATTCAAGAATTCTGCTTTCAAGCACAACTCTTATAATACGTTATTCAGAAAAGTACCTTTTTGCGTAGCGGAACATAAAACAGGTAAACTGCTAAGGTGGATAGATCCTCATCCTTTTGTTCCATCAGACCCAAATGCAAGAAACAAGAGATGTGAAGAGATATTCAACATTCAGACCTCGGGACTGGGAAAAAGGCTCAGACACACGGGACTTAACAAATGTGTCATTGGAATTTCCGGAGGACTAGATTCTACTTTAGCACTTTTGGTTATTGTTAAAACTTACGACAGACTGGGACTGGACAGGAAGAATATTCATGCAGTTACAATGCCCGGATTCGGAACCTCATCAAATACTCTGGGTAACTCACTTGAACTCATGAGGCTGATGAATGTTACAACTCACCGTATAGACATAAAGGAAGCGTGTTTAAAGCATTTTGAGGATATCGGACATGATCCTCAAAACTATGACGTCACATATGAGAATGTTCAGGCCAGAGAACGAACCCAGATATTGATGGATATGGCAAATAAAATTGGTGGCCTTGTTATCGGAACAGGTGATTTATCCGAGCTTGCATTGGGATGGGCAACTTATAATGGAGATCATATGTCAATGTATGCGGTAAACTCCGGAGTTCCAAAGACATTAGTAAAATACTTGGTGCAATGGTGTGCAGACTATTTGTTCAGCAATGACATCAGAAATGTACTTTTAAGTGTTTTGGACACTCCTATAAGCCCTGAGCTTCTTCCTACGGACAAGGAAGGCTGTATACAGCAAAAGACTGAGGATATCGTGGGCCCCTATGAGCTTCATGACTTTTATCTCTACCACTTGGTAAGATACGGAGCTGAGCCGGATAAGATTTACAAACTTGCCGGACAGGCTTTTGAGGGAAAATACGATAAAGCTACTATAAAAAAATGGCTTGAGACCTTTTTAAGGAGGTTCTTTAGTCAGCAGTTCAAGCGTTCATGTCTGCCGGATGGTCCCAAGGTGGGTTCAATTAGTCTCTCTCCCCGTGGCGACTGGCGAATGCCAAGTGATGCCGATGTGGGAATATGGTTAAATAAGTTAACTAATATATGAGTTTTAGGAGGTTATTATGCAAAAGAAATGGGTTAAAAGGGTTGCTTTGATACTTGCAATTATAATGCTGCTTACCACATTAGGTATGGCAGGATTTTCAATTATTACATCAGGTCGGTAGTATTATAAAAATAGCTTTATAAATCCGTAAAAATTAGTCAATTTTACCCATTTTACGAATGAGGTAAATATAATATAATTATTATGTGACTTTATATTTTTCTGTAAAAGTATTGTATCTTACAAGGGTGTGAATTGTTTGCTGGATGCTGTTGCTGTTAATTTTAAAAGCATATTGGATTTTTTATCGGTATATGTACCATTTACCCAGCCATTAGAAATACTGCGCTCATTAGTTGACGTAAGTATTGTTTCGTATCTTACTTTTAAGCTAATACAGCTTGTAAAGGAGACAAGAGCATGGCAGTTGGTAAAGGGTATTGTTGTTATTCTCATTGTAGCAATGCTCAGTGACTGGCTTAAATTACGCACACTAGCCTATATACTGAACAGAACAATAGAACTTGCGGGTTTTGCACTGGTAGTTGTATTTCAGCCTGAGTTAAGGCGTGGACTTGAACAGATTGGAAGAAGCAACTTCAAAGGCTTTTTCAGTTTTGATGAAAAGGATACCACCATACATACGACTTTTACAATAGAAGAAATAGTAAAAGCGTGTACCGAGCTGTCAAGAACAAAGACCGGAGCACTTATTGTGGTTGAACGTGAAACAAAACTAGGTGAAATCATTAATACTGGAACACGACTTGATTCAAGTGTCAGCGCTGAGCTGATAATAAATATATTTACACCTAACACACCGTTGCATGACGGAGCTTTAATTTTAAGGAATAACAAATTGAAATCAGCAGCATGTTTTCTTCCTCTTACCGATAATCCAAACCTGAGCAAAGAGCTTGGTACTAGACACAGGGCTGCACTGGGAATCACAGAGGTGTCGGACTGCATATCGGTAGTTGTATCAGAAGAAACAGGAAAAATATCATATGCCTTAAACGGCGGTTTGACTAGAAATCTTACGCCTGATATTTTACGAAAGGCGTTAAATAAAAATTTACTGGAAAAGAAGTCTGTAAACAAGAAGCTGGCACTTTGGAAGGGGAAATCAAAGTGAAAGAATTCCTGAAGAAGGATCTAACATTAAAAATATTTTCAATATTATTCGCTATATTTCTGTGGTTTGCAATTAACCCTGTACAGACAGAACATTATACTGTTCCATTAAATGTTATAAATGAGGAGAGTCTTAAATCACAAGGACTTGTTTTGAACAGTAAAAACTTCAACAAATATGTTGTAGTGGATGTCAGGGATAAGGGGGATGTTCTTGATAATATAAAGGACACTGATTTTGAAGTAACCCTTGACTTGTCAAAAGTTAGAAGTGTAAATGACAAGGTTATTGCATTGGAGCCACCTGTTTATTTGGGCAGGGAAAGAATTAACCCAAAAAATATAGAACTCAAGCAAAAAACAATTACACTTGATCTGGCACGTATAGAGGAGAATCCTTTTATAGTTCAGGTGGAAACCCAAGGCAAACTTCCCGCGGGTTACGAAATAATTTCAAAAACTGCACAGCCCAATACAATATCAATACAGGATATCGACACTGTAATAGCTTCAGTTGGCTCCGTAAAAGCTTTTGTTGACGTAACCGGCCTTGACAGAAACCTGGAAATCAGGAAGGAATGTAAGGTATACGACAAAAAAGGCGTGGAGATGCCGGGGCTGGGCAAGAAACTTAATGTTGATATAAAGATAGAGGTAGGTAAAAGAGTACCGGTTATCCCAATAACACAAGGTGTTCCTGCGGAAAATTACCTTGAGGGTGAATATTCCGTTAAACCTGGCAGCATACTAGTTACAGGTGAACCGGATATCATGGATAAAGTTAACGAGGTTAAGACTGTTCCCATAAATAATGATAAAGCAGATAAAACTTTAAATACGCAGGTTTTATTGCAGATACCAAATGGTCTGAAGCTTGTGAGTTCTACTCGTGAAGTTAGTGTTGAGGTAAAGATTATTCCGTTGGATGTAAAGACTTATAATTTTGAACCAAGGGATATGACTCTGGAAGGCACTATAAATGACAATTCACTTGCTTATGAGATAAAAGAGCCTGTATCGGTAATTTTAAAAGGAAAAAAGGAAGATATGGCTAATGTAACGGTAAACAGCCTTTTTGCCAAGGTAGATGTAAGCGGGCTAAAGGAAGGGGAACATCGTATTCCGTTACAGGTTACTCTGCCACCTAATATTACCCAGTCAGGTGAGACTAAAGTAATTGTAAAAATAACAAAAGTACCTGCAGAAGAAAATCAGAATTTGCAGGATACAAGGTGAAAATATGAAAATTCTAATATCAAATTTGGTAACAACACTTGATGGGGGACAAAAGGAACTTGAACATCAGGTGCTTCAAAAGCTTAGGATAAACAGCAATTTAGTTAAAAATATAAAAATAGTAAAACAATCAACAGATGCCAGGAAAAAACCTGGCATACGTTTTGTCTACTCGGTTTCATGTGAGCTTGTTGATAATGCCAAAATACCTGCCGATAAGGACATTCGAATCCTTGAGGAATTACCGGAGGAAGAATTATTTCCGGGAAATAAACCAATGCAAGGAAGACCTCTGGTAGTGGGAACCGGCCCTGCCGGTCTTTTCAGTGCACTTGTCCTCGCCCAAAACGGGTACAGACCTATTGTAATTGAAAGAGGCGGGAATGTCAGTGAACGTACCCAAAAGGTGGCTACTTACTGGAATAGCGGAAACCTTGACACTGAAACCAATGTACAGTTTGGTGAAGGGGGAGCAGGTACCTTCTCCGATGGAAAGCTTACAACGAGAATAAATGATGCAAGATGCGAAAAGGTTCTTAGCGAATTTCACAAGTTTGGTGCACCTGATGAAATATTATATAAAGCAAAACCCCATATAGGTACTGATATTCTAAAGAATATTGTAGTACAAATGAGAATGGAAATTGAACGTCTTGGGGGAACTGTTCTTTTTAATACTAAGATGGTAGATGTTAAGACCTTAAATGGAGAAATCTGCGGAGTTTACACCAATACAAACTCTTTAATAGACACAAATGCTGTAGTACTGGCTATTGGCCACAGTGCAAGGGATACCTTTGAAATGCTGTACAAGAGGGGAATTTCCTTTTTACAGAAGCCATTTTCAATTGGTGTAAGAATCGAGCATCCCCAGGAGGTTATTAACACTGCCCAATATGGCGATGCAGCAGGACATCCGGCTTTAGGACCGGCAGATTATCAGCTTTTCTGCAAATTTCAAGAGCGTACTGCATATTCCTTTTGTATGTGTCCCGGAGGTGTAGTTGTGGCGTCAGCTTCTGAGACGGACACTATAGTTACTAACGGTATGAGTGAATTCAAACGTGACAGGGAAAATGCTAACAGCGCTTTGGTAGTTTCTGTAGGTTCCGGGGATTTCGGAAGTCAGCACCCTCTTGCCGGAATAGAGTTCCAAAGAAAATGGGAAAGGCTTGCCTTTGAAACAGGTGGAAAAAATAATAGTGCTCCCGTGCAAAGGCTTGAGGATTTTCTGGAGGGAAGAACAGGGGGGCTTGGCAGTGTTAAGCCCAGCTATACCGGAGAAACCAGATGTGCAGATATTAATAATTGTTTGCCGAATTATGTGACAGATAGCATGAAACAGTCAATAAGCTATTTTGACAGAAGGTTAAAAGGCTTTGGTATGAAGGATGCATTGCTTACAGGTGTTGAGACAAGAACCTCATCTCCGGTGAGAATACCAAGAAATGATAAGCTTGAATGCGTTGATTTACAGGGACTTTACCCGGCAGGCGAGGGAGCAGGATACGCAGGTGGAATAGTAAGTGCTGCTGTGGACGGAATACGAATAGCAGAACAAATTATTAAAACTTATGCAATTCCGAAATAGAACTATTAATAAGATATTAAAAGATGATATATTATATAAGGAAAGTTAAATTCGAAATAAATGGAACTTGGAGGATAAAATGGGTAGATTATTTGGAACTGACGGGGTCAGAGGTGTTGCAAATCTTGAATTGACTCCAAAACTTGCATATCAACTTGGTCAGGCAGGCGCTTACGTACTTACCGGGGAAACCAAGCATACACCTAAAATACTTGTTGGTATGGATACAAGAATATCAGGGGATATGCTGGAAGCTGCTCTGATTTCGGGAATTTGTTCTGTAGGAGCGCAGGTTGTCAGCCTTGGAGTAATCCCAACTCCTGCAATAGCGTACCTTACAAGACAGTATGATGCAGATGCGGGTGTTGTTATTTCAGCTTCACATAACCCTTTTGAATATAACGGTATAAAGTTTTTCAATTCAAACGGGTATAAGCTGCCTGACGCTATTGAAGATAAAATTGAAGAAATAATACAAAATGACGGTGAAGATTTGCCTAAACCCGTAGGTCAGAACATTGGCTTCAAATGCTATCAGGAAAATGCTCTTGAAGATTACGTAAACTTTGTAAAGGGAACTATTACAGGTGACCTTGAAGGAATAAAGGTAGCGATTGACTGCGCAAATGGGGCATCCTTTCAAGCGGCTCCAATGGCACTGTTAGATTTAAAGGCTGATGTAAGTGTTATAAATAATGAACCTGACGGAACAAATATAAATAGCGGGTGCGGCTCAACACATATGCAGGAGCTTCAGGCGTATGTAAAGGAGATCAAAGCTGACATAGGTCTTGCTTTTGATGGTGATGCAGACAGAGTTCTCGCTGTTGACGAAAACGGTAATATTGTAGACGGTGACCAGATAATGGCTATTATCGGCCTGTATCTGAAAGATAAAGGTATGCTGGCTCAAAATACAATTGTGGCAACGGTTATGAGCAACATGGGACTTGATATTATGGCTAAAAATAATGGCCTTACTATTGAGAAAACAAAGGTTGGAGACAGATACGTTCTGGAAGAAATGCTCAATAAAGGTTATATGCTTGGCGGTGAGCAGTCTGGACATATTATATTTTTAGACCACAATACTACAGGAGACGGTCTTTTAACTGCCGTTCAGTTGATGAAGGTTTTAAAAGATTCGGGCAGAAAGCTTTCTGAACTTGCGGGAGTAATGCAGATATTGCCTCAGGTGTTGATAAATGCAAAGGTAACCAATGAAAAGAAGTATAAATATTTGGACGACGAAGTAATAAAGAAGATGTGCAAGGAGCTTGAGGACGAGTTCAAGGGAGAAGGAAGAGTTCTTATAAGACCTTCAGGAACCGAGCCTTTGGTAAGAGTAATGATTGAAGGAAAGAACAAGGATATTATTACTAGACGCGCAAAGGAACTAGTAAGAGTTATTGAAGGAAGATTGTCTTAACGGTATACATAATAGAAGGAGTGGGGAAGATTTTTTCCACCCTTCTATTTTTTTGTTTTTTTGGGTGTTAAATGTCCTTTTAAATTTACTTATAAATTAGATAAGTATTTTTGGAGGGACTATTATGCAAAAAAATGATAAAACAGATAAAAATATAGAAGTAGCCGGAAGAGGAAATAAAAATTATCAAAATAAAGTTTTGGCTCAAAAGACTGTAACTTCGGTAAAATCAGTCGGCAAAACCACCAGGGAAGACGAAACGGTTAAAACTGCAGTTTTAACGTCTCAAAAGGAAATTACTCAGTTAAAAAAATTCTGCGCACTTGTTGATAAAGCAATTGATAAAAAAAGTTCGACAGCCGTACAAAATACAATAAAAGGTTTGGAAGCTGCCATAAAACTTGCAAATGGGGTACTTTTATTAAATAATGTTACTGCAAAAAATGTAACTACCGCACAAAATAAAATTACCATAGCTAATATTAATGCAGCTTTATCCGGAGCAATTGTAAGCTCTGAGAAGGCTTTGGAGAAGAGCAAAGGTTTATTATCAGGAATTAAAAGCTTTGAAGACTTTCTTAAAAAACTTGCAGACCATGAATCAGGTGGAGACTATAAAGTTGTAAACGGACTGGGATATCTGGGAAAGTACCAAATGGGTGAATTAGCATTGGCGGACGCAGGCTTCTATTATGAAAAAGTTGAGAAAGGTGCTTATAGGGTAGATGGAGACAATAATTTCGAGGGAATGTGGAGCGATTTGGCCAATAAGTATAATGTGTTCAGTAAGAAAGACTTTTTAAATAATGAAGAGGCTCAGGAGACAGCATTTCTAGCTTTTCTAGCAAAGGTGTGGGGATATATAAAGCCATATAAAAAGCATATTGGCGAAACAAAGTGCGGAGTATATATAACTGCATCAGGTCTGTTGGCAGGGGCACATTTGTTGGGAGCACAGGGGGTTGCACAGCTGTTTGGAGGCAAGAAGGTTTACCCGGAGGATAAAAACGGCGTTCCCGTTGACGGCAATAAAACACCTATAACAGTGTATATAAAGGATATGGGAGGTCATGATCTTACTCCGCTTCTGGGATATAATCCGGATAAGTCTTAGTAACAATTTTCCACAAAAGTTAAAAAACTGTGAATAGTGTTGACAATTTTGTAGTATATATAATATATTGTAGTATAGATGTGGATGAATTTAAGTAATAACTGGATACTAAGGGGGTGGAAAAAAAGGCAGGATTAAATTGAATTAAAAAGGCGCCAGGACAGATTTTATTAATAATCTGTTGACGAGGAGAAGGAAGCGATGCACAAACAACGTGTGTCGTATCGAAAGATTCGGCGGATACCTTCCGGCTGTTACGGTCGAGAGAGACTAAACAAAACTTGCAGGTGACTGCAAAAACAAAATGGTCTCATGTAACTGATCCTGTATAATATCTTATAAAATTCATTATATAATAAAAATTAATATTGTTTTTAGAAATTGGGAAGGTGTTTTTGTTTTGCCCTTTTTACACTTATGCGTTATTTTTGCGTTGATTTTTCGCCTGTACTAAGGGTGAAGTGTATCTTTTTTTAGGGTAGAAGTGCGTTTAATAAAGTTTATGGTTAGCTAAAACCATTGGAACAAGGATTAATTATGTAAACTAACAAATATAGAAGGAGAATTAATATGTGCGGAATAGTTGGATATATTGGAAATAGAAAAGCAGTACCTGTTCTTATAAATGGATTGTCAAAGCTTGAATACAGAGGATACGATTCAGCAGGTGTCTCTGTTAATGAGGGTGGAATTTTAAAGGTTATCAAGTGCAAGGGCAGACTAGCATGTCTGGAAGAGAAGCTGGAAACAGAGAAGTTAAACGGTTGTATGGGAATCGGCCATACCAGATGGGCTACTCATGGAGAGCCTAATGACGTTAATTCACACCCCCACATAAGTCAGTCAGGTGAAATAGTTGTTGTCCATAACGGTATTATTGAAAACTATATGCAAATAAAAGAGTTTTTAAAAGGTCAAGGATATGTTTTTAAATCAGAGACTGATACCGAAGTTATTGCACACCTTGTGGAATATTACTATGATGGAGACCTTGTAGATGCAGTAATGAAGGCAATTGATGAAATCGAAGGGTCCTATGCACTGGGAGTTCTTTGCAAGGACGATGAAAATATGTTTGTCTGCGCAAGAAAAGACAGTCCTTTGATTATCGGTCTTGGGGAAGGCGAAAACTTTATTGCTTCGGATATTCCTGCAATTCTTGAATATACAAGAAATATTTATATTCTTGAGGATAAGGAAGTTGCTATTCTCACAAGAGACAGCGTACAGGTTTTCAATAGCCTTGGTGCTCCTGTTGATAAAGAGATTTTCAAGGTAAACTGGGATGTAGAAGCTGCTGAAAAGGGTGGCTACGAGCATTTTATGATGAAGGAAATGTATGAAGAACCAAAGGTTATAAGGGATACTATAAATCCTCGTTTAAAGGACGGTGGACTGGTTCTTGATAATGTAACCATAACCGAGGATGATATAAATAAGCTAGATAAAATCTATATTGTTGCTTGCGGAACAGCATATCATGCGGGTGTTATAGGAAAATACATTATTGAAAAGCTTTGCAGAATCCCGGTAGAAGTAGATGTTGCATCTGAATTCCGTTACCGTGATCCTCTTATTTCGGATAAGAATATGACAATAATAATAAGTCAGTCGGGAGAAACTCTGGATACCCTGTTTGCCCTTCGTGAGTCAAAGAAAAGGGGAGCAAGAATTCTATCTATAGTTAATGTTGTAGGTAGCTCTATTGCACGTGATTCAGATGATGTTTTATACACATGGGCAGGGCCTGAAATTGCAGTTGCATCAACAAAAGCGTACAATACTCAGTTGACAGCTCTTTATATGGTGGCTCTAGAGCTTGGACTTAAAAAGGGTACAATCACAAAAGAGGAAGCCGACGCTGTTCTCAATCAGCTAAAAGAGATTCCAAACGATATTGAAAAGATACTGGAGAATAAGGACGATATACAGAAATTTGCTCATCAGCATTACAATGCAAAGAGTATATTCTTTATAGGAAGAGGCCTTGACTACGCTCTCTCATTGGAAGGCTCATTGAAGCTAAAGGAAATCTCCTACATTCACTCGGAGGCATACGCAGGTGGCGAATTGAAGCACGGAACAATTGCACTTATTGAAAAAGGAACTCTTGTTGTTTGCCCAATGACTCAGGATACCCTGTTTGACAAGATGGTAAGCAATATCCGTGAGGTTAAGGCCAGAGGTGCGGTGGTTCTTGCAATTACACAGGAAAAGCATGCAGAGGAACTGAGAAAGACAGCAGACACTGTAATAACAATACCGGACGTGGACTCATTAACTGCTCCAATTTCAGCAGTTACCCCGTTACAACTATTTGCTTACTATATGGCAATAGAAAAGGGCTGCGATGTTGATAAGCCAAGGAATCTTGCTAAGAGTGTAACGGTGGAGTAAGAGGGATGGGGTACAACAACTGACTACTCTATAACAATGATGACAAATTTAGTTGTAAACTGGTGTAAAGGATGGAAATGAATCTTTTGCACCAGTTTTATTTTATTATATATTGTGGGTGGATTTAATAATAAGTATACTTCCAAGCTTATCCTGTCGAAATTATATTATATTCTTGACAATATAAAATTATTTCTTGATAATGGAAAGCAATATACAGATTTTTACTTCATATCAATTTAAAACAAATGAGTATTTCTTTGGAGGTATATGTATGATTAAAGCAATCTTTTTTGATTTGGATGGGACTTTGCTTAATAGTAACAAGATTATTGATGATTCTACAATTAATGCATTAAAACAATGTAGAGAAAATGGAATAAAACTGTTTATCACAACTGGAAGACCACCTTTAATCCAGAAAATGCTGTCCTTTACTGATGAAGTAATTGAACTTTTTCATGGAGGAACATATTGCAATGGTGGGTGTATTAGAATTGGCAGCCATAGTGAGTATATTTTTATTCCTGAGAACATAGTGAGTTATTGTATTAACAAATCAAGTAAATATGAAAGACTTAATATAGCATTGCAACTAAAAAATGAGATTCATGCATTTAGGTATCCATTATATGAAACATCATATATAAAGTGGGGGATTGAAAAGAAAGATTCTTTAGAAATAAATAAGGCAAAAAGAAATGAAATTGTTAAAATTTTAATTCATTATGAAAACTGTCATGATTCAGTCACATTGATTCCGGACGAACTGGTTAACGACTTGAAAGCTTATTGCGAAGATAAAGCTAATATGTATTTGACCGATAAAGGCAAGGTAATTCAGATTGTAAATCAAGAAATCAGTAAAAAAGAAAGTATAGAAAAAATAAGAAAAGAACTTATGCTGGATAAAAAGGAAATTGCTGTATTCGGCGATGATTTCAATGATATTGAAATGTTGTTGGAATATGAAAATAGCATAGCAATGGGGAATGCAGAAGACAAAATAAAAAATGTAGCCAGAATGGTTACAAAAGATAATGATAATGATGGAATAGCATTTGCGTTAAAAACACTACTAAAAGTTATATAAGAGCATATTTATCGTCAATCCTTTCAAAGAAACTATTAGTTTTTTCTTTAACCTTTTCATATATTTTTTTATTTCTTCATTTTTAAATTTTCTGCACAGTCCTTATCTGATTTTGGGTAATATGAAATATCAAATCTCATATCCATAATTTAAAAAAAATCACTTTTGAAATAAAAATAATAAAAAGAGCAAGAAATATCGAGAAACTTTGATTTGTCTCACTTATAATCAAACTATAGAAAGAAATGTTTTAGGAGTGTTCATGAACATACAAGATGTAAAAAACTACATTAATGAAAACCTGAAAGAGCAGATTTCTCTTGATTATATCGCAGCACACATGCATTATTCATCATATTATTTAAGCCGGTATTTCAGAAAAAATGACCGGAGAAACAATATTGGAATATGTTAGGCGTCAACGACTTCGTGCTGCAATATCAGAATTAATGAACGAAAGTAGTAATGTTTGCGAAATTGCTCTAAAATACTGCTTAGAATCACAAGACGGCTTTTGTCGAGCTTTTAAACGGTATTATGGAGTGACACCCGGAAACTATAAAAGATGCCACGTGGAGCTGATTAGTAAATCAAAAAATGATTATGAGGAGTTGAATTATATTATGTTAAATAGTCAGGTTTATAAGGAGGCCAGGTGCAGTAATGATGAAAAAGAAAAAATACTGCCAGTAATCAAAAGATGGATAGCAGATCTATTCAGCGTCTAATCAGAGAAATTGACCTGATGACACTTGCTGATGCCTTATCTGGTGCTAGTGGAGCAATACAGGAAAAGGTTTTAATGAATATGTCAGGAAGACAAGCTTGTGTGGTTATTGAAGAGATATCAAGTATGGATAAAATTATTTTGCAAGAGGTTACTAACGCTCAAAAGATTATTTTAAAAGCACTTAAAATGTTGGTTGAGCATGGCGATATACTGATTTAACAAGTTTCGATTGATGAGCATTAACATAACAAAATAATTATATAATTTTGATTAAATCTTCTCTTCATAAATTTAGACCGACAGCTTATGCCATCGGTCTAATAGTGATGCAGTATTTATATTACTTCTATTAATTTGGATCAGTATCTACACTATGAAAGCACAAAGATGTATCGTCAAAAACTAGTGAAGGGGCCTTTATTCTAATTGCTATCGTACAGTAATCAGTTACAGCGGAGGCAGTATTTGAGTAATAGATATTACCGAATTTCCCATAATCTTTCATGCTGGGAATTCTATTATATGATGAAGCGGTTGTGACAAATGAATAGGATGGAGCTACAAAATTTATAAATGTTTTATTCTGATAATTAGGAATTCCGTGGTGGGGCACCTTTAAAATACCAGTATTTTTTATATAAGCTGGACAATTAGTAACTAATTCAGCTTGAGGTGTCCAAGAAATATCACCAGTGAACAGCATTGACTGTGCGTTACCAGTCTGATTCTTATCAAATTTTAATGTAAAGGTTAGGGAATCGTTATTAACTGCATCATCAACACTACTAGAATCCATACCTGGAACAACATAAGATTCCCATTTATTAAGCCATTTTACAGTGGTATTTCCATCAAGTGTAAAATCAGCAATTGTATTAGTTCTTGTAGGGAAAATCCATAATCCATTCCCAGAACCAAATAAACTGTTAGTTTTTTCAGCAACAGCAACAGTATCGTAACTGTAGAGATTGAACTGTTCAGAACTGCGATTCAAGTATTTTAAAATTCCATTGACAAACATGACATAATTAGTACGTCTCACTTCTGTTAATGTGTTTAATTGAGCAGAAGTATATTTTCTAGCGTATATGTGCTCAATTATGCCATTCTTTTGTTTAATATAATCTATTACATTTAAAAAATTACCAACATGATCAATATCATAATGAGTAATTACTAAGGCTTTTAGATTTGTAACACCCCTGCTGTCAAGAATATTTTTTACCCATGGCCAATCTTTTTCTTTATATGTAACTGTTTTGTTAGCATCATCCTTTACATAATCAGCCTTACCTGTATCAACCATCATGAATTGCTTATTCTTGCTAATGAGAAATGAATCAGCTTCACCGATTTTGGCAGTGTCAATGTATAAAGTTGTAGTGGTAGCTATCGGTAAACTGGCTGATACAGTTAATGGTGTAATTATTAATGATACAATAGCGAGTAAACAAATAAGTACTCTAGCTTTTTTCATAATTTCAACCTTCCTTTATAAAAAATAATAATTATTAATAGTGTATATTAATAAGCTCTCTCCGGATTGAGATTGTTAATAACAACCATATTATAGTAATTAATACATAATTAGTCAATCGAATACACCTTATTATGTCTGGAAGACATGTTAAAAGCACTTAAAATATTGGTTGAACATGGTGATATACTGATTTAACAAGTTTCGATTGATAAGCGTTGTGTTATTTCATTTCACGAATTTTCAATTGGATTTGGGATAAAGCTAAATAGGTAAACATTCATATATATTCTACAAATCCCTACCTATAAATTCTACGAATGTCTACCTATAATTTTTAATATTGTAAGTTTAATATCTATATTGTATATTTATAGTAATTGAAGTATTATAAGGGAACTTTACAAAGTACTAGCTACCTTAGTTTCGTACAAACGCGAACCTTGAAAAAGTAATATATTGGGCACCATAATAAAACAAAAGGTGAAAGCTTTATCTCCTAAGAATTTGTTAAGCACCGACAGAACAATAGTAAGGGGGCGATTCACCTATTAAACAACTCAAAAGGGGTACTTCTCTAATAAGAAGAACCATGTATCAAACGTTCCCTCTATGCAAAAATTTGCAGTAGAAATGTTCCACTTTTCTAACAAGAATCGACAAATGAGGCATTTTTCAAGGCCTGAAGAATGTGTACCATATCAGAAACCTTAGAACCAGAGTTTATGGTATCTATGCCTTCCTATAAATTTATTCATTACTCACAACCTACTATCCCAACTTAAAATTATCGTCACACTGCCAAAGATAAGTGCTCTGGTGCGGAAGTCCACATATTGAATTATGTTGCCAAAGTCATTTGTACAAAACACAGGTAGCTAAAGATATTACATTAAAAAGAAAGGGGGGCTAAGTTTTTTTGTGCTTGTTAGTTTTATAAGTCTAAAGGAATAAAAAAATCTAGGAGGTAAATCTTATGAAGATTAGAAATACCAAAAAAATTATGATTTTATTTTTACTTATCGTTTTTACGTGTACTTCTCTATTAGTACAACCTTTATCCGCCAATGGAGCCGTAAGTGCTTCGTATAATTGGGATAATGTTAAAATAGGCGGAGGAGGAGGATATGTTTGCGGAATTGTTTATAACCCAACAGAGAAGGGCCTTGTTTATGCTCGTACCGACATGGGTGGAGCATATATAAGAAACAAGCAAACATTAGAATGGGAACCTATTACCGACTGGGTATCGCCGGATGAATGGAACCTTTTAGGGTGTGAAAGTATAGCTACCGACCCGGTTGATACAAACAGAGTTTATATAGCAGCCGGTACATATACAAACAGTTGGACATCAATGAACGGATATATTCTTCGTTCTGAAGACTACGGTAAAACGTGGCAAAGGACGGAGCTGCCTTTCAAATTCGGAGGAAACATGCCGGGGCGTTCAGTTGGTGAACGTTTGATGATTGATCCTAACAGCAATAACATATTATATTTTGCGGCAAGAAGCGGTAATGGCCTCTGGAAAAGTACAGACTATGGTAAAACATGGGCAAAGGTCAGCAGTTTCACAAATGTAGGAAACTATGTTGAAGATCCCAATTTTGAGTATTCATCGGATAATCTGGGATTATGTTTTGTAGCCTTTGATTCATACAAGGGTACTAAAGGTACACCGACTAAGGACATTTATGTTGGTGTTGCTGATAAAAAGAATCCGCTGTATGTCAGTCATGATGCAGGAGCAACATGGAGCCCGGTTGAAGGTCAACCAACAGAAAGTACTTTTACACAACATAACAGTAAAGCTTTGAAAATTGGTATCCCTCAGCATGCAATTGTAAGCAGCAAAGGAATTTTATATGTTACATATTGCGATAGGGGAGGTCCTTATCAGTGTGATGACGGTGCAGTTTATAAATATGATACAAATACAGGTGTTTGGACAGATATAACACCTCCTTCCGGGAAAAACTGGGATGGTTCACCAAAGTATGAAAACTACTACGGATTTTCAGGTTTAAGTGTTGATGCACAAAATCCTGATACACTTATAATATCGTCACTTCAATCCTGGTGGCCTGATAACTTTATTTTCCGTTCAAGGGATGCAGGTAAAACCTGGAATGCTATTTGGGAACACGGTGACTCATATCCATCAAGAAACCTTAAATATACAATGGATATTTCGAAAGCTCCATGGCTTACATTTGGAAATAAGATAAACGCAGCAAGCGGTGGTTTGGTAACAGGTGACGAAATAATGAATTATCCTGCACCAAAGCTTGGCTGGATGATGAGCGCTCTAGCAATCAATCCGTTTGATTCCAATGAAATGATGTATGGTACAGGTGCTACTATTTATGGTTCAAAAAATCTGACAGATTGGGATAGTGGTAAATTAGTAAATATCGAAGTTATGGGAACGGGAGTTGAAGAAACTGCTGTTTTAAGTCTGATATGTCCGCCAATTAATGGCGTAGAACTCATAAGCGGGGTTGGAGATATCTGTGGATTCGTACATAAAGACTTAAAAGTAGGTCCGGACATGATGATGCTAACTCCTAGATTTACCAGCACTACAGGTTTGGATTATGCAGAGCTCAATCCGAAAACCATAGTAAGAGTAGGTAATACTGATAAAGAACAATATGAAATGATCAAAAAAAGCGTTGCCATTTCTAAAGATGGAGGCGCTACATGGGCTGAAGTTCAGCCAAATATAAGTTATACATTCCCTGCAAATACTGCAGATGACATTGTACAGGGTGGTACTGTTGCAGTGTCTGCAGACGGTTCAACCTTTGTCTGGTCAACAGGCACAAGTCAGGGAGTTGTATGCTTTGTAAATGGTGGCTGGAAAGCAGTCAGCACACTTCCTGCAGGTGCAAATGTTTGTTCGGACAGAGTTAACCCGAAAGTATTCTATGCATATGCAAATAATACTTTCTATTCAAGTAACGATGGAGGCCTAACATTCACAGCTGTAAAAACAGGTCTTGAGGCTGCTACTTCCAAAATCAAAGCAGTTCCTAATAAAGAAGGACATGTTTGGATTCCCGGTTCAACCACAGGTCTTTCCTACACAACTGACGGCGGTAAAACAATCAATAAAGTTAGCGACATTACCAGATCTGATGTAGTTGGATTCGGTAAAGCCAAGGATGGAGAAGATTACCTGGCAATCTATATGTGCGGTGAAAAAGACGGTCTATATGCAGTCTATCGTTCCGATGATATGGCTAAAAGCTGGGTCAGAGTAAATGACGATCAGCACCAGTATGGTTCTATAAACTACTCAATTACAGGAGATTTAAGAGTTTATGGACGTGTATTTGTTGCAACCAATGGAAGAGGTATTGTATATGGCGAGCCTAACTCCAATACACCAACTCCTACTATTGGAGACATTAATGAAGACGGTCGAATTGATGCTCTCGATTTTGCGGCATTAAAAAGATATATTCTTAGTCCAACAACACTTACTGATACACAATTGATTGCTGCTGATGTTAATCATGATGGTTCTGTAAATGCTATTGACTTGGCAGTATTTAAAAGTTACTTATTGGGGATAATTACCTCATTTTAATAAGAACCACCACTTAGTGAAGTTGTAAAAAGAGTAGACAAGGATTACTGATATGCTCCCTTTATAGTAGACAGTTGAAATAATAAAACTGTTACTGTGAAGGGAGCATATTATACCGCCTTGTCTACTTTTTTTTAGCTTAAATAATTTGTTTTATTCTGAATTCCTTTCCTTCATAAATCCGTATTGGATTACCTCTCTCCAAAGTATTATGCTGTTCCCACATGTTTTTCTTTTGGACAGAGTAATTTGAATCATTCTTTTCTTGTATAAGGTTTGACAGTCTGCAAAGTGCAAGTTTTTTATTCATATACTGGGACCTTTCCTCACTTGCTGTTACGGTCAGGCTTGTAGGAAGGTGAGTTGCCCTGACAGCAGTTTCAACTTTGTTTACATTTTGACCTCCGGGCCCTGAACTTCTCATTGATTCAAAGCGTACATCCTTTTCGCAAAAGGACAATTTATCAGGTGTCTGAAACACTTCGACATTGATAAACCAGTTCTTTCTCTTATGATTGGGACGATACGGACTTGTGCAAATCCATAAAACCGTACCGCTTATGATTTTATCAATAACTTGGTTGCCTTGATATTCAAGTGAAAGAAGTGCCGATTTAAAGTTGCCGGATATCTGACCGGGCACTGCATCAATAATGTTGGTTTTTATATGTTTTTTATTACATTCATTCTCAAATGATTTTAGGAAAAGGCTTACTGCAAGCTCACATTCGTCAGGGCCTTTTCCAGAACTTATTTGTATCCACATAATTCCTCCTATGCTTTATATGTCAGAATGGGTTTAAACGTTGCAATTACTTTTATTAATCCGAATTCCAGAAGGCTTTGAATTACTGTATCAATGTTCTTATATGCTTCAGGAGCTTCCTCAAAAAGAAGATTATTATTATTGCAAATGACTCTTCCTTTATATTTAGTGTATTTTATAGTTTCCTTAGTGTATTTGCTTTCCAGTTTAGCTTTGCACACACTTCGTTCCCATTTCCGTCCTGCACCGTGTGCCAGGGAGTATCCTGAAATTCCGATATTGTCAGTCGGCAAAACAAGGTAGGTTAGAGAACCTCTTGAACCCGGTATTACAACAGTACCTGAATCGCAGACAGAAGCACCTTTTCTGTGAATATACAGTGAGTTTCCTTCATATTCTTTTATACTTATACCATTATGACAAGTATCTGCTAACTTCATTGTCTGTGTACTTATCCCAAGGAGCTTAAGAAGCCTATATGCGATTAACTCTCTGTTGACTGTTGCCCAATAAATTGCATCGTTATGCTTTTTCATATATTCTTTTGCTCCCGGTGAAGTGACAGGAAGTCCATTCTGAGCTTGATACAGCTTGAAGCTATCGTCGAGAATGGCTTGACCGTAGCCACGAGAGCCACTGTGAACAAGAAGCATAATCTTGTTCTTATCATATCCCAGTTGCCCAAAGACTTCTTCGTTAAATATGGTTTCAACCTCCTGAAACTCTGCAAAATGATTTCCTCCCCCGATTGTTCCCAGACTTGTACCTAAAGGAGAGATGTTTACATCCTCAAATTCGCCCGGTAGCTGGATTTCTTTCAGGCTTTCAAGACTTTCAGCCTTTTTTACAAGCCGTTCCGGTTTTAACTTTCTTTTTTCAAGCTCAGTCATAAACAAGGCCATTCCACAGCCGATATCGTTGCCTACCAGATGAGGGTATATAATTCCCTCCGTAATTATTGTTGCACCTACCGGAGTCTTGCCGGGATGCAGATCAGGAAGTCCTACCGCATTTACTACTCCAGGTAGAGAAGCGATGCTGTTAAGTTGGCTTACGGCAGTGTGTTCTAGCCAATTCTTATCAGATGAAATGATTGTTACTTTACTCATATATAATTTGATAACTCCTTACATTCAATATGTTTAATCTCCAAAAGGCATAAAAATACCGTGATTCATGTAACCACGGTTATTTTTGCAATAAAAAAACACGATACCCATCGTGTAATCTGTAAAGCATATTATTTACTAATCAGGTGACGGCTACAGAAAGTGCATGTGAAATGCACTTTAGATTCAACCACAAAAGCATACTCAAACAAAAACCATAAGTTTGATACTAATTGCTTTCGGGTTCGATATTCAGTTATATATCAAGTACCTCATTAATAGTTTTTACTGTCATTTTCAACACTCCTTTAACCTGATTCTAAAAATGTAGCTTTACATTAACATATTAAGCTAGGACAAAGCCTATTGTCAATAATTGTAACCAAATTGAAATGGGATAATATTTGCAGGGAGATTCATGCTTCCTAATAAATTGTCGTTTTTCCTGAAAATAAAAAGATGTCGAATTAGTAGCTATTTACCACTAATTCGACATCGGATAAAAATTAATATTAACTAATCTTTTAATTTATACTTTTAAAAGGATATTGTGAAGGATAATTGTACCAGTTCCAATAAAAACCGTTTGGAACATAGTTAGCAATTTCGGAAGCACTCTTACCTGTAATTTGTGCAATAATGTTCAAACTCTGAGTAAAAACTTTAAAGTCGTCAGTATAACCTCTATTGGGGTCTAGATAGATTCCGTTAGTAGGATTGTAATAAGCTGAAGTTCCATTTGTAAAGAATGTCTTAAGTACATCCCAACCAAGTGGAGGTAAACCAACTGAAGCATCACCGTAAACCATTCTTAAATAAATGCCAGCCGTAGCAAAGAGTTCGTACCCTTTTGCGTTTTCAGTTGGATTGGAGATATATTCTGCCAATTTAGAATCGTAGAATTGTTTATAGCTTATTCCTTGATATGTTGGAATATTAGATGTGTCTGTTGTAGCAAAACAAACCTTTATATTATTTTGTACAGCAGCATATGTAGCACGGACATTAGCAAATACTTCATCATTAAAGTTCCATATACGGTTATGGTCTGTATTATATGTATGTCCGAGTTCATGAAGTTGGCTATGTTCTACAGCATCTTGATTAACAGCATAGTGGAAAGTAAAGTTGGAGGCTGCTGCGCTAAAAATGCATGGTATACCTGCATATGCAAAATCTACCTTGGTTTCCTCCTCTAAAGCCGTATCATTAAGCATATAAATCTGACTTATTCCTAAATCATTAATACCGGTTAATTCTTTTAGTTTTTGCGTAGCACCGTTTAGTTTACTACCCCAACTATCTAATGCTGAATCGCTTACAGAATAGTTTACCAGTTGACTTACAGGTACCGCAGCTACAAAGTCTGAGTGTGTTTTATAGCTTGAGTCTTGTTTTAGTGTAAGGCCTGCAAATTCAACTGTTCCTTTAGTATCACAACAATAGCCTCCAAGATTACAATCAAGATATGTTAAACCCGATGATGAAGAAATGAAATGAAAATCGAGTTTTATCCATCCGTCAGTACTATTTGTTAGTGGATTTAATAAATGTGCGGTATATGTCTTTGAGTTAGACTGCTGATTAACATTATCAAATCTGGAAAATCCGAAGGGGCCTTTATTAGAATAACCCAAATGATTAGGGTTTATTTCAATATTCGTTGCCTTAACATAACCTGACATAACATAAGGAGTATTTGGTATTAAGTTTACGGATGTTGAATATGCCCCGTATCCGTAAGTAGAAGAATTTAAAGTAACACCATCAGCCTGAAAAGTACTTCCGTTATAAGTAACATTAAGCTTTCCGGGAACTGCTGTGGGTGCAGTTGTATTCCAATACGATGATACGTGCCAATTTGGGGGTTGTAGAGTACTATCAAATCCCACAGCAGGTGTGTCATTTGTCACATTAACCTGAGCGTTGGCAAGTGGAGTAACAAGAAAAGTTCCTGATAGAGTAAATGCTAGTATCACTAAAAGTACTAATTTTTTAAAATTTTTGTTTAACATTACGTCCTCCTATGAATTAGATTTTGATAAATATTTTTAGAACAAAAGCAAAGTAAAAAGTAAAAAATAGATCATTTATTCTGTATCTTATATATTAGCAAGCTTGTTAACAACTTCATTCTATATTTTTACATTTAGCATTACAATATACAAATTAAACAATTTATTACATTAAGTGACACAAAATACCATACATGTTTAAATATTAATACATTTACGGATATGAAACAAATAACTCAATTTATTGTGAATATTCATAAAAATCCATTGTAATTTAGTTTAAGCATATTTTTTGATTTGTATATAAATTGACACAAATGGAATATAATGGTAAAACATAGGAGGAATATGTAAAGTGTTTACATATTAAGAAATATATGCAAATAAATATATCGGGTCGAACAGTAACCTAGTTACTGATTAAATAATACTTTACATTATGTAAGGAGGGAAATACATGAGAAAACTTGGTAAAACGCTTACTGCTACAAAGGAAACCGTACAGGCTTACACTTACTGTATGTGTACAGGCTGCGGTTGCTATTGTAACTGTTGGGGTGATGCATCACTCTCCAGTTCAATGTTTAACAGTACAAAGTACAGCTCCAGTGATGCATCCTACTCTAGCAGGATAAATTAAACATAGGTACATATCTGGAGAAAGGAAACGAAGTTTCTGTAATATTTCGGAAACTCCGTTTCCTAAATATTATTTTTTACTTCAAAATAAAAGTGAGGAAAATATGAAGAATACTAATACCCCATTCGTACACTTTTTTAAAACCTATAAAGCTAACTACATCTATGACTTTAATACAAATGCTATCTTAAAAGTCCATGGTGATGTATATGATGATATATCCCGATTTGTGGAAACAGGAGAG
Organism: Bacillota bacterium; assembly: GCA_023412275.1. Classification (GTDB taxonomy): domain Bacteria; phylum Bacillota; class Clostridia; order Acetivibrionales; family DSM-1351; genus Ruminiclostridium. The sequence goes on along the minus strand of JAEYNY010000158.1, from coordinate 28,190 downwards.
CTGAGTTTTACCAGTCCTGATTCAAAAGAAGTGATTAGTTCCGTACAACATCAGGGATACTTAAATTCTTTCAGATGGAAAGAAATTCTACACCCTGCCAGCAAATTGCTGCCATATTATCTTGATAATTGTATGCAAATGCTTACACTTCAGGTAACACAGGCTTGTAATCTAAGGTGTGCATATTGTACATATTCAGGTAATTTTGTGAACAGACACCACTCCAATGTCAGAATGAGTTATGAAACTGCAAAAAGTGCAGTTGATTTTTATATAAAACATTCTACGAATACAGATAAATTGAACTTTGGTTTTTATGGTGGTGAGCCACTGCTGGAATTTGATCTTATAAAAAACATAATAGAGTATATAGAAAAAAACAGCGAGGGGAAGGAAAAGGGGTATAATCTAACCACTAATGCTACTCTATTGAATGAAAAAATTGTTTCTTTTTTCCAAGAATATGATGTTAGACTAACCATCAGTATAGATGGCCCAAAGGAGATACACGACAAAAATCGTATCAAGAAGGATTGTTCAGGTTCGTTCGATACAATCATAGAAAACATTAAAATGATATCAGAAAAATTTCCTTCCTATGCAGATAAAGTAATGTTTAATTGTGTGCTTGATCCACGGAATGATTTCGGATGTATTAATGAATTTTTTACAAACTATGAAGGAATTAATGGGTTTTACTCAAGCTTTGCCCATATTGCTAAAGAATATATCATAAACGATGTTTATGACACAGCAGAAGAATATTCAAAACAGTATGATTATGAAGTTTTTAAGATGTTTATGTCAAAAATCGGGCGATTGGATAAAAAACACGTATCAAAGATTGTAGAAGCCTACTATCTTAATATTAAAAATGCTATGATAGATAACCGCCCTGTAAGTGCCAGTATGGCACAGATTGGTCATCATGGAGGGCCGTGTATAGCAGGAATGCACAAGTTGTTTGTTAATGCACAAGGGGATTTTTATCCTTGTGAAAAAGTAAGTGAATGCTCAGAAGCAATGAAAATTGGAAATATTGATAGTGGTTTTGACAAAGATAAAATTTACGAGTTGATAAATATCGGGCAGTTAACGGAGAACCAGTGCAAAGGATGCTGGGCTGCAAAGTTCTGCTATTTATGTGCATTGTTTGCCGATGATTCAGGTAGTTTGTCCAAAGACAGAAAGGCGTTCTATTGCAAGCAAGTTAGGGAAAATATAGAACAACAATTAAAAGAGTATTGCTTATTAAAGGAAATGAACTTCGACGAAGAAGATGTATATATACTTTAGAAATAAATGAATTGATTAACAGATAAAAGAGAATAGGGTATTTTCAGAAAATATACCGGAGGATAATTATGAGCGAAAAAAAGAGGGCAATCCTATACCCTTATGATTTTAAAAGCTTTCCACTTGTAAAGAGTTTAGAACTTATAACAGATTATGAGATTGTTAGAGCTGTATCACCAAATGGTTGGGGGCTTACAGAACGCGATGCAGGTGATATGGCAGGAATTAGTACCGGACATGTTGTTTGTGGAGATTTTAGTGGCAGCATGGAGGATGGTGATACTGTAATATTTACTGAATCCTATATTACATTAAACTATAACAAAGTACTGAAGCCTAAAATTTTTGAGGCAGTTGACAAGGGAAAACATATATTGTGTGTTCTTTCATTAGAAGAAAACCAGGTGGGGGAAATCAAAGACTACTGCGGAAAAAAAGGAGTAGAATTTACCTATTTTCCCGGTCTTGGTCAGGATTTTCTTACAGGGGATATTGGGCCAAATGTTTCAGAAGGTTATTCTATTAAAGAGCCTAAAGTTCCAGTTGTTTTAGTGTTTGGAAACGGAGAACGGGCTAACAAGTTTGAAATACAGTTGACTTTGCGTAAGTTTCTACTGGAAAATGGATATAAGGTTGGTCAGATAGGCTCCAAGCATTATTGTGAATTGTTTGGTTTTCACTCATTTCCAAGGTTTATGTTTGATAAACGAATCGATAATGTTGAGAAGATACAAAGATTTAACCGATTAATAATGGAGTTAGAGAAAAGGGAAGACCCGGATATTATTGTAATTGGTGTTCCCGGGGGAATTATGCCATATACGGATAAGTACCATAACTACTTTGGTTTGGTGAATTATATGGTATCCCAGGCAGTAACCCCTGATTTTGCTATATTTAGCACCTTGTTTGAAGATTATTTTCCAGAGTATTTTAAGCAAATCAAACTTTCTATAAGGTACAAATTTGGATATGAAGTGAAAGCTTTTAACCTTTCCAATACCAAAATCAGCTGGGATGCAACTGCGGCAAAAGACGCGATGCAGTATATTACTCTGGCGAAGCCTGCCATTGATCATAATGTAGAGAAATACCGTAGAGAGGGCCTGCCGGTATTTAACTCAATTAATGTCATAGATTCGTTAAAACTTTATGAATACTTGATAGACGAATTAGCTCAAAATGCAGAGGTGAAAAGTGTCTAGAAAGGAGAATATAATGGGCAGAGAGGAAGTTATCGAAAGGCTAATAAATTTATTTAATAAAATGTTTAATAAAAATATAGACAAATCAATGTTGAATGAACATTATTTTTCCAATATATTAGGCATCTCCCCCAGAGAACTAGTTTATTATTTTCTGGAGATTGAAAGGGAATTTGGGGTTCAGATTCCGGAGAATTATATTGCAGATGGTAGTTTTTGTACAATGGATAAAACAGCAGATATTTTGCTTTCGATTAATGTAGATTCTCTGAAAGCAGTTACCTGTCCGATGTAATCAATGCAAAAACAATACAGGTATTTTATAAAGTTAAAATCTAAGGGTTTTAACTTTATTTTTTAAGAAAAAAATTATATAACTCACCCCTCCCCATAAAATACACTTGCAAAAGTACAAATATTTATAGTAGAGTTAATCTTCAGTTAAAAGGGGTTTTTTTATGTTAAAATGGTTATTATCTTTACCCGACATCTATGTACAAGAAATGTCGGGTAGTGTTTTTTTATCCTGTATAAAATTGAATGTTTTTATGCACCCGATCATAACTCCAAAGATGAGCTATGGGTTCCTGTTATTGCAAAATAAGAAGTATATTTGTTAAGTTAATTGCCTCTGATTACCTATATGCTCTTTTACTGGGCATCTAAAAGATATCAGAAAGAACATATAGGCATCAGGGTAGTGAATTACTATAAATATCTATCATCAAATCTTCAATCCGTTGATAATCAGGTTTGTCCGGCAGAGCAGTATTTGCAGCTGCCAATTTAAATTCATGCTCATAATCGTCAACCATTTCAAAAATCTCATTATAACTATATTTTCCGCTGCGTATATCAAGGAAAAATGCTCTTTCTTTTTCTCTATACGTATTAACACCTTTTCCTTGAAGGATTTCTGTACCTGTTACCAGAAGGCGAATCAGGTGCATAGCATGTTTGTTCAAATGAAGTTCATCCTTTTTGCTGTTTCTGTGATTCAGCTTGGAATAGTCCTTAACTATATTATTCATATCGGAATAAATATTTTTAAAGTCCCGGAGGGGATAATGTTTTAAATGTACATCTATAAATATCTCCGTATCCATATCTTCTTTGTCAGATTTATCGATATATAGACTTATCTCGCTATCATTAAAGTTTGTATAAGTTCTTTGCATATGTTCCATTTGTCCCAAAATGCTATTCAATATATGCTGTTCCTTTTCTGCGTGGGGATAATTATCCCTTGCTAAAGCATTTTGCAGTCTCCTTAGCTGAGCTGTGGCATAGCTGCCAAAACTCTGAATAGCTCTTTTGGATAAAAATAATTCAACATTGTCTCTAAGCAACTCCCCTTCTTTTGAAATTACAAGGAGATGTTCTTGTTTTGTTCCAAGAATTTCCAGTACATTGGGGTTGCAATTTACACAAAGAGAGATAAATTTTTTGAGACCGTATATAACTGTATCTGTTGTTTTGTCCTCAAATTGCTCAAAGTCGGATAAACCCATAATATCCTGCTTGTTTTCCAGAGTAACGCCCCTGATGTCAATATCGCTTGTAGCTACATTGGTTCCATAGGCAATAGACCCTCCGGTTGTGAGAATTAATATATTATCTCCCAGATGAGGATCTTTTCTTAAAAAATCATATTCTTTGGAATTAAGCTTATCTTTTAAGGTATCAATATCCATACGGGCCTCCTTATATATATTTACCATTTTTAAAGTATGTCATGGGTCCGGTTGTGAAAGATTACTTTCTATATTATCATAAATAATATTATTATATCTCATAATTAAAATACGGAGATTTTTTAAAGGAAGGTGATAACTCTAATGCCAGAAGAAAAGAAATGCGGACCGAATCCGGATACTCTTTATCCTAAGGAGGGATTCACTAGAATTGCTTTTCTGAAGAATATAATACAGAATCCCAATATTATAGTAGGAGAATACACCTACTACGATGATAACGACAACAATCCAGAAAAGTTTGAGAAAAACGTATTGTATCACTATGACTTCTTGGGAGACAAACTCATCATTGGAAAGTTTTGTGCTATCGCATCGGATGTAAAATTTATAATGAATGGTGCAAATCATAAAATGAAGGCATTTACAACCTACCCTTTCGGTATCTTCCAAAATGGTTGGGAAACAGGGATTCCTGAATTAAAGGATTTGCCCTATAAGGGTGATACAGTAATTGGAAATGATGTATGGATTGGGTACGAAGCTACTATTATGCCCGGAATAAAAATCGGAGATGGTGCTATAATAGCGGCGAAATCAGTAGTTACAAAGGATGTACCGCCTTATAGTATTATGGGAGGTAATCCGGCTAAGGTTATTAAAAAGAGGTTTGATGATGAAGTCATAGAGTATTTGCAACAAATTAAGTGGTGGAATTGGAGTATTGAGAAGATAACAGAAAATATTCCTAATCTTTGCAGCGATGATATTAATAAACTTAAGTCGATTGTTATGGGGGACCAAAATGAAACAAAATAAATATGATGATAACACTTTTTTTGAAAAATACAGTAATATGGATCGTTCAAAAAATGGACTTGAAGGTGCAGGAGAGTGGCACCAACTAAAAAAGCTACTGCCTGATTTTCAGGGTAAGAGAGTTTTAGATTTAGGGTGTGGTTTTGGGTGGCATTGTCGATATGCCGTAGAGAATGGTGCAAAGTCAGTTGTAGGAATTGATATATCACAAAAGATGTTAAATGAAGCAAGAGCAAAAACAGAGTATGAAAATATTAAGTATATCTGCATGCCCATTGAGGATTTTGATTTTCCGAATGATTCTTTTGATATAGTAATGAGTTCTTTGGCTTTTCATTATATTAAGTCATTTGAGAATATTTTATGTAAAATAAGTAAATGCCTTACAAATGGCGGGGACTTTGTATTCTCAGTGGAACATCCAGTTTTTACTGCACAGGGACCGCAGGATTGGTATTATGATAACAATGGAAATCGCCTACATTGGCCTGTTGACCAATATTTTAGTGAAGGTGTTCGAAAGGCAGTATTTCTGGGTGAGGAAGTTGTTAAGTACCATAAAACGTTGACGACATACTTAAACAACCTAATAAAAGCAGGATTTCAAATAACAGGACTTGTTGAACCACAACCTGCAGAAGATTTACTAAATGCTATCCCAGAAATGATGGATGAACTCCGAAGACCAATGATGTTGCTTGTTTCTTCAAGAAAACCCTACATAAATTGTACGGGGAATGTCGGATAGGTTTATTCGGATTTTGCTATCCTATTTGATGAAAGGAGGTCACAAATGGATTCGTTAAAGAGAATGAATGACGCATTAAACTATATAGAAAAAAATCTTGATAATGATATTGCTCTTAAAGAAGTGGCGAGGTTGGCCTGTTGCTCGGAATATCATTTTCAAAGAATGTTTTCTTTCTTATCAGGTATTACGCTATCAGAATATATTCGCCGCAGACGCCTGACAGTTGCTGCCTTTGAACTTAACAACAGCAACATCAGGATAATTGATTTGGCAGTTAAATATGGATACAGTTCACCTGATTCTTTTACGAGAGCGTTTCAAGGTTTGCATGGAATAACACCATCAGAAGCAAGACATAATGGTCAATCCTTAAAAGCCTATCCAAGAATGACCTTCCAATTATCAATTAAAGGGGGAAATGAAATGAACTATCGAATTGAAGAAAAAGAGGCATTTTACATTATAGGTATTAAAAAAAGGGTACCAATCGTTTTTAGTGGAGTGAATCCTGAGATCGACTCTATGTGGAGGAGCCTAAACGAGGAAATTATTTCTAAAATGAAAGAGCTTTCCAATGTTGTGCCTTCAGGACTTATTAGTGCATCTGTAAACTTTTCAGAAGGTAGAATGGAAGAAAAGGGTGAGCTTGACCATTATATCGGCGTAGCTACAACGAAGGAATGTCCGGAAGACTTGGTAAAGCTTGAGGTTAAAGCCTCCACATGGGCTGTATTTGAAGCAGTTGGAGTATTTCCGGATGCCTTGCAAAATGTCTGGGGACGAATTTATTCGGAATGGTTTCCAGCCTCAAACTATGAACAGGCAGAAGGACCGGAAATTCTGTGGAATGAACATAAAGATGTAACTTCACCTACTTTTAAAAGTGAAATATGGATACCTGTTTTAAAAAAGTAATTGTCTTCAAAGAATGATATTACCAACCTTGGAACCTGTAAGTGCCTCTTGCGTCAAATAGAGTATAAACAAAGGAGGCATCCTCAATATGAAGAAAATACTAATCATTGTGCTTTCAATCGTACTGATACTAAATATGATGGGCTGCATGAAAACATCCAATAATACAAATGAAGAAAAGATAGGTATTCGGGGACTAATTACTAAGGTTTTGACGGATGATAACAAAAAAGTAACCGGTATTTTGGTGGAAGGGAAGGTTGAAAGCGATACCATACATGATAAAGCAACAGTTAGCATTGATAAAAGTACAAAAATATCTGCAAACGAATTGAAGGTAGGCATGAAGGTTGAAGTGCTTTTTGATGGCCCTGTAATGGAATCATATCCAGTGCAGGGGAAGGCTAAAACTATAAAGGTCATTGAGTAATATTTTGTTTGGCCATAATTTTTTTAATATTAGATTTAATTTCTACAACTCATCTCATGCCTTTTATACAAAAACAGATGCATTCTCTGTAGAGTCAAAGCTTAAAGGCACAACACTAAGTAAATCAGAAAAAGGTATCTGGATAAGCGAACCGGTTTATTTTGAAAATATGCATCAGCTTCATTTTGCAATGATAAAAAAAGAAGCTGATGATATGTTCAAAGTAAAAGCTGTTTTAACTTCAGAGTCTGATAAAACAATGCAAAAGGACTTCAATATATTTGCTGGACCCGGCTTTTTTATGTTTAAATCTTACAGGGTGTATTTTGAATTCCAGGAGTTAGTACATGGGGAGAAATATACACTGGAAATAAAGAAAAATGAACAAACACTAGGCAAAGTTGATTTTTCATTCAAATAATTTAAGTGGATTCATCACTCAAAAATTAATTTAATTTCTAAATTTATTTCAATATATCTTTACAACATACAAAAAGTGTTTATATAATTAAATATTACTAAATATTACATAATAATTCTAAATTTTATGTCTATGGACCTTCTCTAATAACAAACTTCATAAGACCGTGGACGGAAAAAAACAAGAAATACGAAAATTATGCTACGCCACAAATACAGATAAATAAATAATTATACAAATATGGATTTTTATGGAATTTTAATGTATAATTTTGAGTTATAGATAAATTCAATACACTCTATTCGAAAATTTGTTTACTAAAGATAGTAGAGAGGGGCGAAAGATTATCATGTCACACAATAATAATATAAAAATATTGGATTGTACCATAAGGGATGGCGGACTGATTAACAATTTTAATTTTGAGGACGGTTTTGTCAGAGCTGTATATGACACATGTGTTGATGCACATATAGATTATATGGAAGTAGGCTACAAGGCAGACAGAAAAATATTTACCGGTAGTCAGCTTGGCCCGTGGAAGTTTTGTGATGAAAAAGATATACGCCGAATCGTAGGAGATAACGATACCGGATTAAAAATTTCTGTGATGGCTGATGCTGAGCGGACAGATTATCACAAAGATATATTAAAGAAAACAGATAGTGTAATTGACATGATACGTGTAGCAACATATGCTCATCAAATACCAACGGCTATTGATATGATAAAGGATGCTCATAACAAAGGGTATGAAACTACTATCAATATTATGGCAGTATCACTGCTATCCGAGAGTATATTGAATAATGCTCTGGAACAGTTATCCAAATCAGAAGTTGAAGTTATCTATATAGTTGACAGCTTTGGTTCGCTATACTCGAGTGATATACATAAACTGGTAAATAAATATATGCAGTATGCAAAATCAGAGGGAAAAAAAGTAGGTATACATTGTCATAACAACCAACAACTAGCCTATTCTAATACTATTGAAGCTATTACCCATGGAGCTGAATTTATAGATGCAACAATAGCGGGACTGGGCAGAGGAGCCGGAAACTGTCCTATAGAATTGATTTTGGGCTTTTTAAAGAACCCCAAATATAATTTAAGACCGATTATCGAATGTATTGAAAAGTATATACCTGCAATAAAAAAGCAAAACAATTGGGGTTTTGATGTGGCATATATGCTTACAGGATTGCTAAATAAGCATCCCCGTGAAGCAATCGCTTTTTTAGACAGTAAAAGAGAAGATTACACTAACTTCTATGACACAATTATAAACTGTGATTAAAAGTGAAAAAAATGATGAAAATAGGAAAAATTTACGAGAAAAATAGCAGAATTATGTTATAATTGTAACATAATGAAATTTTAGAGTAAATACATTCCAGCTAAATTTCATTTAAAAACTTTTGGAGGTTTAACCTATGAACCAATTGAGAAACAGAATTGCAAGGATTTTTATTTGTATGATGTTGGTTATGACCATGATTCTGCCTGCAGGTTTAGCAACAAATGTAGCAAACGCCGCTGCTGCCAAGCCGTCAATTCCAGCAAAAATGACTATCGGAGCAGGAAGTATTGTTAATAGTTTTGATTACTATTCAAAGGATGATAAGTATACTTTGAAAGTAGCAAATTCAGTAAAAAATGCAACTTATAGCTTTACCTCAAGTAATAATAATATAGTAAAAGTAAAAGCTAGTGGAACTACTGTATATTTGACAGGTGTAAAAGCAGGAAGTGCTACTATTACCTGTAATCAGAAATTAAGCGGCAAAACAACAAAAGTAGGCACTTGTACCGTTACAGTAAAAAATTCAACCATATCTCAGGATTTTATACCGGTAGTGCCTATGGGAACAAGTTTTTTAAATGAACCTATTGAATTTTCTTACCGTAATAACGATGCAACATATACATATGTTTCAAATAACAAGAATTTTTCTATGAAAGAAAGTCTCAGCCAGTTTGACGGAATGTATTTTATTAAACACAGTTATACAGCAAAAGCGCCCGGAACATACTCAGTAACAGTTAAGGAAACCTATAATAAAATTACCAGAACAGTTGGTACGATTAAGGTTACTGTTAAAAAAGCAACTATGTCAGGAGATACTTCAGTGGATTTAGGCTCTAGAATATGGGCTTTTGATCTTATGAATAATCATAGGTCAGACGTTAATTACCTATTTGTTTCTGAAGACGATGAAATTGTCGACCTGTATAATGAGGATAAAACCGTTTATATAAAGGGTTTAAAAGTTGGAACTACAACCATAACTATATATGAAAATACATCTACTGCTGATAAAAGTAAGCTGGTTGGATCTTGTAAGATTACTGTAAAAGAAGTTGTATTGGAAGACCTTGAATGTGACTTTGATGAAACTGAATTGTATGTAGGCGATGATCCGGTTGAATTATCAATTTATAAAAGTCCGGAGAATGCACCTGGAACCATTACTGTTACTTCATCAGACACTAAAGTTGTTACCGTTGGGGAACCTGACGAAGACGGCATTTGCCTTATTACTCCCGTAGGTGCTGGAACAGCCACAATTACTGTAACTTGTGGAGATATTAAAAAGACCGAAGAAATCACTGTATACGATGAAGATACAGAAGATGATGAATATTAATATTTGAAATACATAAAAAGTGGCTATTGTAAAACAATTTTGTTTTGCAATAGCCACTTTTTTCTATGACGGCATAAAGGATGTTCTGCCGTTATTCGAGGTTTTTAGTATTAATTCTGCTATGTTCCTGGCAGATTTTTTCATGCCGCTTTTAAGCCACATTTGAATGACACCCACAGCACCCGAGGCTAAAAAGTGAAATAAATACTCTGCATCTTCTTTACTTACTGCGTTGCTTCCCAGTATAGGAAGGAAATGCTGTTGCCCTATGATATTTATAAATTCTTGCTGAAATTTTATGTCACCGTTTAGATTAAGCAAAAGGTCAAAAAGTTCTGCGTTTTCTGCAATATATTCAAGAATCCTCTCAATTATTTTAATATCAATTAGATTAGTTTCTTCGAAATTGTATTCGTTCAAGTACAAATTAATATCGTCAATAATTTCATTTTCAATTCGTTGGAGTAAATCATACTGATCTGTATAATGTGCATAAAAAGTAGCTCGGTTAATATCTGCATCTTCACAGATTTCTTTTACTGTAATTTTTGATATGGGCTTTTCTTTCAAAAATTTAACAAGGCTATCCTTAATCACCATCTTTGTATATTTTACACGCCTGTCCGCATTTTTTGTTTCCATACCGGCCTCCCACTACCAAAAATTAATTTTGTTATTTTCTAAACATTTTTTTAATATTTGTCGGGTAACTTACATATATCAAAATTCTGATTGTTGTATTAGTTTCACACTGTCAATATAATATATTCATGTTTAATTGTCAACACAGTGTTTAATAAATCGGAGGCAGCAAATGGCGCTTATAGAATTTGAAGATATTAAAAAAGAATATGCAGTAGGTGATGTTAAGATTACGGCAGTTGATGGTTGTACTTTTTCTATTGAAAAAGGTGAACTGGTTGTCATACTTGGGCCGTCAGGAGCAGGGAAAACTACAGTTTTAAATCTTCTGGGGGGGATGGACAGTCCCAGTGGCGGTAAAATTATAGTCGATGGTAACGAAATACACAAATACAATAAAAAAAAGCTGGTAGGTTACAGGCGTAAGGATATAGGATTTGTATTTCAGTTTTATAATCTTGTAGGGAATCTCACTGCACTTGAAAATGTTGAACTTGCCTGTCAGATATGTCAGGATTCTCTTGACCCTAAAAATGTCTTGGAACAGGTGGGACTATCTGAACGTATGGCCAGTTTTCCAACTCAACTATCCGGTGGAGAGCAGCAGAGAGTAGCTATAGCACGGGCAATTGCAAAAAATCCAAAGCTGCTTTTGTGCGATGAGCCAACAGGTGCGTTGGACAGCGTAACAGGTCAGCGGATTATTGAGCTGCTGCAAAAAACCTGTAAGGAAATGGGTATGACCACAGTATTAATTACTCATAATGCAGTCATTGCAGATATTGCAGATAAGATAATAAAAATAAAAAACGGAACGGTTGTGGATGTTATTAGAAATAAGAATCCTAAAAAAGCCGCAGAGATTGTGTGGTGATTAGTTTGCTGTATAAAAACACTCTAAAAAAAATAAAGAAATCCTTTGGAAGGTATATATCTCTTTTTATTATAGTCATGATAGGCGTTGGTTTTTTTGCCGGAATACAAGCAACCACACCTGATATGACAGACATAGCGGATAAATATTATAAAGAAAATAATCTTCTGGACTTTAAAGTAGCCAGTACATTAGGGTTGACTGACCAAGATGTTAGTGAAATTAAGAAACTTAAAAATGTAAATAAAGTTATTCCAAGCTATTCTCTGGATGTTTTGGATAAGGATAAAGCTATTCGGGTTCATGCAGTAGAAGCTGAGGTTAATAACTTGAAGCTCTTGGATGGCAGAATGCCTCAGAAAGATGACGAGTGTATTGCAGACAGTAAAACCTACAAAACAGGGGACAAAATACAAATTACAAGCGATACGGACAAAAAACTGAAAAACAAGGTATACACCGTTACAGGAACAGTGCAATCGGTGTTGTATCTTGCTGAAGACTGTGGAAACACCACTATAGGTGACGGAAAGCTGTCTTCATTTATTTTTATAAACAAGGATAATTTTGTTTTAGATGCATATACGGAAATATATCTTATTGCAGCAGGCACGGGGAAAACAGCAGCATATTCTAAAGAGTATGATTCTGAAGTCTCAAAGCTTAAAGACGAACTTCTTAAAATAAAGTCAGATAGAGAAAATGCAAGATATCAGGAGATTTATACGAAGGCTGACAGTGAGATAAGGAAAAATGAAACAAAGTTGAATGATGAAAAGGAAAAGGGCGAAAAGAAGCTGGCAGATGCAAAAGCTACTCTTGATGAAAATGCCGGGAAACTGGAAAAAGGGAAAGTCGAACTTATTGCCAACGAGGCAAAACTGAACAAAAATACTGAAAAGCAAAATGCGGAGTTTGCATCGGCAAAAGAAAAGATATCGGCTGGTTGGAAGGATATAAACGATGCACTTAATCAAAATAAAATAAAAAAAGAAGAAGTAGACACTAAAATCAATGAGCTGAATTCCGCTATTGGGGGAATGAAAATGCAGTTAAGCACGCTTCCCGTTGAAAGCCAGGAATATATCAGGCTCAATGCTACTATAAATCAATATTCCCAAATGTTAAAAGGCTTACTCAAGTTAAAAGAATCAATAACTACATTAACAACTCAGGAAGCAAAGTTGGATAAAGGTATCAGTACCTTTAACAGCGAAATCGCTAAAGCTAAAAGGAAAATAGAACAGGGTAAAATTGAGTTAGCCAGTAATGAAAAGAAATTAAAGGACGGGTATGCAGAGTATAATAAAAATCTGGAGAAATTTAATAAGGAAATAACAGACGCACAGGCAAAGCTAGCAGATGCAGAAAAAGATGTTTCTGACATTGAAAAACCAAAATGGCATATATTTGGTAGAGAGGCGGCCGTTGGCTACAGTGAATTAAAATCAGGTATTGATGTGGTTACTTCTGTTGCAGCACTATTTCCATTCTTTTTCATACTTATTGTAATGTTGATGGCATCAAATTCAATGGTCAGGATGATAGAAGAAGAAAGAAGCGAGTTGGGTACGTTAACCTCATTAGGGTACAAAGATGGCAGTATAATATCAACATACCTGTTATACGTACTGTCCGCTTCAGGATTGGGGGCTGTTATAGGATTTTTCACAGGTTGCGGAGTTATTCCTCCATTGATTTATTCAACATTCCGGTTTAATCTGCCACCCCTTGTTGTTAAATACAGAATGGGAACATTTATGGTAATTTTGCTTATTACCTTTGCACTTATGAGTATAGTAACGTTTATTTCATGTAACAAAGAACTTAAGCAAAAGCCATCGGCATTAATGCGCCCGGCTCCACCTAAAAATGGTAAAACAATTGTTCTGGAAAGAATTAAACCTCTTTGGGGCCACTTGTCATTTACATGGAAGGTAACTCTGAGAAATATGTTCAGGTATAAAAAGAGAGCTTTTATGACCATTGTAGGAGTGGCAGGGTGTACGGCTCTTCTCCTTGTAGGTTTTGGCCTGAGGGATAGCATGAATGGTGTGGCGGAAAAACAGTATGGTGAAATCTTCCGTTATGATAATATGTTTATTTTAAAAGATGAAGTAAAAAATATACAAGGTGACTTGGAAAATCTTTTAACAAATGAGCAAATAAAAGAGCCTCTTTTACTCAAACAGACTGCCTTGAAATGTGAGTCCAAGAATAAAACCTACGATGCTTTTTTAATAGTACCTGCTAATGAGGATGTTTTTTATAAATATTTTAGTCTTAAAACGCCTTATGAAGGGAATAAATTAACCCTCAATGACAACGGAGTTATTATTACAAAAAAGCTGTCTGATTCTTATAATGCCGGAAAAGGCGATACCATTACCGTAAAAGATGCTGAAAATAATTCTTATAAGTTGACCGTTAGTGGTGTGGCAGAAAACTATACAGCTGATTATATTTATATGAACAATCAGACGTACAATAAGATTTTTGGTAAAGCTGCATCATATAATGCCATTGTATCAAATCATAAAGCAGATGAAACGGCTTTTGCAAAAAGGCTAATTGACAGCGGCTTAGTTTTGAATGTGGTGTTTAACGGGGACTTGATAAAGAAGGTTCTTGACAGCAACGAAAGCCTTAACAGTATAATCCTGTTGCTTGTGGTAGTTGCTTCGCTTTTAGCCATTATCGTTCTTTATAACCTGACATCCATCAATATAAGCGAGCGAACCCGTGAAATTGCAACACTAAAAGTACTTGGTTTTACTGATGAAGAAACCAACGGTTATATTTATCGTGAAGCCTTTATCCTGACGTTAATAAGTATCGGGGTAGGCCTGATATTGGGAATTTATATCCACGGTTTGGTAATTGATGTAATTGGAGAAAACTCAATGGTTTTGTTCAAGAAAATAAAATGGCTTAGCTTTTTGCTGGCAGCATTACTCACGGTGATATTCTCTGTTGTAATGCAAGTAGTAACTTATTTCAAGTTACAGACAATAGATATGATAGAATCACTGAAGTCGGTGGAATAGGGAAAAAACTGGCTTCTTCAGACTAGTTATGTTATAATTTAGTATATGTCGAGTATTGTAAAACACGGAAAATTTATATTAGTATGGGGTTGAATATGCAAGTAGGAGATAAAATATCATTTGGCAGTTACGATTGGCGAGTACTTGACATAAAAGACAATACGGCTTTAATTATAACCGAATATATTATAGAACAGCGTGCTTACCACGACGCTTATAAAGATATAACATGGGCTGACTGCTCGTTAAGAAAATATCTTAACGGTGAGTTTTATGACAAATTCACAGCAACTGATAAATCAAAAATAAATCCCGTCTTAAATAATAATCCTGACAATCAATGGTATGGTTCAAAAGGTGGAGCAGATACCCAAGACAATATTTTTTTACTAAGCGTTGAGGAAGTTTGCACATATTTCGGCAATAGCCTTTCAAAACTGTATAACCCACGAAAAAATCAGAGATATTGGTTTGAAAGAAAAGATGAAAACAACAGTAAGCGAATAGCAAGACTTCAGGGTACAGAATGGGGTAGTTGGTGGTGGCTTCGGTCACCAGGCCGCGTTAACGTAAAAGCTGTGTACATCCACGGGACTGACGGTAATATAGGTATCCAAGGCAACAATATTTTGAAGGGCAATATCAGCGATGGCAGATGTACAGGCGGTGTTCGTCCCGCCTTATGGCTTAAGCTGTAATAGGTTGATAAATTCAGTTATAGGAGGAGTTAAAATTGGGCAGGTACGAAGAAGGATTAAAATTAATCGAGGAAAGATGCGGCAACGGAAAAGATAATGTCATCTCTCTCTCAACCATCGCAATGGAACCAAATACTGACGGAAAACCCCGTCCATATATCCGTGATGTGGACGCTTATTATGAAGATGGCGTGTTTTATGTCACTACTTGGGCCGAATCAACAAAAATGCAGCAAATAGCTCAAAACAAAGAGGTTGCATTTTCGGTTTGCTTAGAATGGTTTTCCGGAAATGGAATTGGCGAAAACCTCGGATGGGTTTTAGACCCGAAAAATGCTGAGCTAAGGACTAAACTTCGTAAAACCTTTGCTGAATGGTACGACCACGCAAATAATGAACAGAATGAAAACTGCGTTATTTTGGCGATCCGCATTACAAGAGCTACAGTAATTAAAGACCACGGTGCTGTCCGTTATAATATGGACTTTGTGAATAAGGTAGAGACTGAAGAAGGAAAAATCAGGTAAACAGGCATAAGTAGAATCTGAAGGGGTTGTTGGAAAATTAATTTTTATCTTTCTTAACCTGTACGCTAGTATAAATTGTATCAATGGAAGCTTGGAAGTAATCATTGATACAATTTATACGGGAGTACCGATTTTAAATCAGAAAAACTTTCTGCTCTACAGCAACCCTTTAATTTACCTATTCCAAATCACAGAAGCATCAATGGAGGCAATGTCCTTTGAACATGTCCTTGCCATTACGCCTGCCAGTTCTTCAGTCATTTCTTCAATTATTTTCTGCACCCCGCCAGCTCCGTCCTTATTTAGGTGAGAAATCAGCGGACGACCAACAGAAACTGCGTCAGCACCAAGGGCCAATGCTTTAAATACGTCTATGCCGCTGGCAATACCGCAATCCACGAAGATTGGAATACTACGGTTTACGATTTTTGCAATCTTGGGCAGCACCATTAGGGGAGGAACTGCATAATCCATAATTCCGTGATGGTGAGAGATAACTATACCCTTCACACCTGCTTCAAGGCATTTATATGTATCTTTTTCACTTAGAATGCCTTTAATTATAAAAGGCAGTTTTGTGGCCTTAACAAATTCTTTGATTTCATCCAGGGTTTTACCTGACATTGGAAGGCCCAAAACATTATCAAATTCCCCTTTACTGTTAAAGGAATGATCGATATCCATTCCAAGGGCAAGTACACCGCATTTCTCTGCATGTTCAATTCTCTTAAAAATCGTATTATTATCAGAGTGAGGCTTAATAATTTTTATTGCTTTAGCACCGGTGGCTGTTATTGCTTCAAGCTCAGCTTCATCCCCCATGCCTGTCCACATTACTGCATTTGCAGCCAGGGCACCTTTAGCCATTTCTACCATTCCATTGGTACGACCGTTATTGAGATGGGACAATGCAGCTGTCATAATAGGTGTAGAAAATTTTTCGCCGTAAAGTTCAAATCCAGTAGACGGTATTACCGAATCAATGTGACGCATTTCAATCAAAAGTGAATCAAAGTATTGGCGGGTGATTTCATCTGAATCTCCTGCTCTGTAGTTTTGCGGTATATTTTGTTTCATATTAAACCTCCACCTGTATTATTTTTATTTGAAGTTTACTACATTATGCTGCCCTTGTCCATGAAATTCATACATACCTTAAATACATCCCCGTAGCTTTTACTGCGGCTTGTAGGAGTTGCCTGAATAACGTATACAATATTTTTGCCGGGAACTACATTTATCTCCTGACCTCCGTAACCCCTACATGCAAAACCACCTTCGAATAGCCAGAAAAGAAAGCCGTATTCCTGTGCGTTTGGAGAAGGCGAAACAGCCTGATTTATGTAACTTTCACTTAAAACGCCATTACCTTTATTTAAAAGCAGGAAACCAAGCTTAGCCAAATCACCGGCTGATAAATCTGATTGAGCCTCAATATCCAAATTTCTGTCTATACTATAATTTATATCTCCCGGCAATTTCGCCCATTCACCGCTTGTTATCCCAAGAGGCTCATATAAATAAGACTTACAAAATTCGTAGGTATCCATATTTGCTGCCTTAGAAATAACCGCAGACAGCAAGATGACATCCCACTCCTTGTAAACGAATTTTGTTCCCGGCAAACTTGACATGGCTGTGTCAGCCAAATGTTCCAGACAATTATCAGAACGCCAGAGTTGCTCTAACATGGGGCAGTGATAATGAATTCCACCATTCCAGTAAATACCGGAAGACATGTTTAGCAAGTGCTTTATGGTAATTAACTTATGATAAGGATGATTGTTAGCAGCAAATTCACTTAAGTAATTTGCAATAGGTTCATCAAGATTTTTTATGTAACCCTTATCAAGGCATATTCCTGTACAAATAGATAAAATGCTCTTCCAGATGGATTTTATATTATTACGGCTGTTTTTAGTGAAGTTATTATAATATCTTTCCAGAATCGGCTGGCCATCCCTAAACAGAAGGATACTGTTTATAAGTCTGTAATGCTTTTGTTTTATATAATTGTCTATATATTCTGACAGCTCATTATTCATTTCAAGTACCTTCCTATTATGGAATTTTGGTTGTTTTTCAAAGCCACAGGAGAGTCTGACGCAATCAGTTCTCCGCCGTCACTGCCGCCTCCCGGTCCCATTTCAATTATGTAATCACAGTTAGACAATATGTATGGATCATGTTCAGTTACAATGACGGTATTACCTTTGTCTACAAGTTCCTCCATCAGTTTCATAAGCCTTACGCTATCGTGAAAGGATAAGCCCGTTGTAGGTTCATCCAGTACATAAACAGCATCCTTGGCTGCTTGTCCCTTTGAAAGTTCCTTTGCCAGCTTTATACGCTGACTTTCACCTCCTGATATGGTTGGTGTTTTTTGTCCGAGAGTTATATAGCCCATACCTACCCTTTGGAGGGTAGTAAGTATTTTATCTATCTGTTTGTCTCTCCCTTTAAAAAATACTACCGCCTCATCTACTGTAAGGGACAGGATATCTCTGATATTTTTACCGTCCAGAGTTACTTCAAGAGCTTCGGGAATAAAGCCTGTCCCACCGCAGGCCTCACATTCCGTATCAATAAAATTCCCAAATCCCACATGATAATGTACTTCACCGTCACCTTTGCAAACTTTACAGCCACCTTCAGAATTAACGGTAAAGAGGCCGGCAGACGAACCGCTCTCTTTTGAAAATAAAGTACGGATTCGGTCAAATACTCCTGAATAAGTAGCAGGACAAGAAGTGCGGCTTCTTCCGATAGGCTTTTGGTCTATAACCAAACATTTTTTTATTTGTTCCCAACCGCTTATAACAGAATTATCCTCCGGAATTCCTTCATTGTCCTCATCCTGGTCACCAACAAATTTGTCATTTAGTAAATTCTTTAACTTAGGAACCAGTGTATCTGAAATAAGGCTAGACTTTCCACTGCCCGACACTCCCGCAACACCAACCATTAAGCCTAATGGAATGGTGACCTTCACGTTCTGGAGGTTATGAATATTTGCATTTTCAATTTTGAGTATTCTGTCATAATTAACTGTTCTGTAGGTTTGTTTTATATCTAGAAGGCCGTTACTCCTTAAATATGGTGCAGTATTTGAATTGTTACATTCCAGAAATTCATCAAAGCTACCTTGGAAAATCCGCTCTCCGCCGTTAATCCCCGCAAGTGGGCCAAGGTCAATAATATAATCCGCACAACGCATGAAGTTTTCGTCATGCTCTACGGCTATTACCGTATTACCACGCTTCACAAGGTTTCTTATTATGGAAATGAGCTTTTCTTTTTCCACTTCATGCAGACCAATTGTGGGTTCGTCAAAAACAAATATTATACTGTCCATTTCAGCAATAATATATGATGCCAGAAACAGTCTTTGTATCTCACCGCCAGATAGGGTCGGTACCGGACGGGAAAGGGAGAGGTGGTGTAGTCCAACCTCAACCATACAAGAAAGTTTGCTCAGTATTTCATTAAGGAGAGGCGACCTTTTCAAAGTGGTTTTAGTGAGAAACTCAAACAGGTCTTTAATGTACATATTCTCAAGGTCTGTAACGGTTTTACCGCCTATAGTAGTACTGGAGGCATGTACCCCAAGACCTGTACCGCTGCATTTCGGACAGGAGGATTTGGTCATGTATCCTGCTTCTATGAGTAAATAAGAAAGACGGCTATTGGTTGAAAATGCACCGTTTGTAACATGGAATATCCATGGAATAAATCCCATAAAAGAGGACTTTCCGCTGTCCCCGTATTTCAAGCAGAATAACTGCTCATCTGTAAGAGAGGATAATTCCTGTACCGGTGATATGTTATGATGCTTATAAAAGCTGTCCAGCATTTTCTTAGTGCTACCTCGTTTGCCCAACCCCAGACATACATCTTCAACCTTTAAAGACAAATTCCCGAATAGTTTATCTTCATCTACTTTTTTTACAATCCCTGAACCCAGACACTTCACGCACATTCCCTTTGGTGAGTTTTTCTGGAACATTTCCATAGCCAGGGGGAGACCGTCATCATATCTGCTGTCCCTTGTTCCATAAGCTGCAAATAGCATGGCAAGGATATTGCTGATTTTTGTCCGAGTACCTACAGTACTGCGTGGATTGGACTGTCTGATAATTCTCTGCTCCACTGCAACAGTAGGGGAAAGTCCCGAAATACTGTCAAAGGTTGGTGTACTGTCAATCATAAACTGTGTACCGGAAAACATCAGGTAGCGGCGTTTGCCTTCTTCGTAAAGGGTATCAAAAGCCAGACTGGATTTTCCGCTGCCAGATACTCCTGTGATAACAGTCAGTTTGTTTTTAGGTATTTTTATATCTATTCCTTTAAGATTATGTATTCTTGCATTTTTTATTTCAATAAAATCGTTAATGAGCTTCACCCCACAAAAAAATATATGATAATTTTACCATAAACATAAAATAAAGAATATTGAACAATTTTAATCAAGTATAGCACTTTATACTTTTTTACATATTATGTATTAGGACTATAGTGAATTTGAATAAAAAATATCGTAATGAGCGATAATATCCATGAGGTGAATTTATTTTGGCAAAATATATTAAAAACCCTATACCAATTGAAGCAATTGAATACAGACCTGGGTTGGAAGACGGTTTTGACGACATTCAAACAGCCATTAATGCAGGATTGGACACTAAAAATTATGTAAACCCTGATACTTGTAACGAGATCCCATTTATAATAACTCTGGAAGGGAAGCATTATATCAGCAAGGGAGACTATATTATAACAGGAGTTGACGGAGAAAGATATCCATGCAAAAAGGATATCTTCATAAAGACTTATACAATATTGAATATTTGATAAATTAATTTCTGGAGGGCTTTTTTACGCTGAGCTCAACAGACCTCCAAGTCCGGTTCTCCTTTTCAACTATGGAATTGACATTTGAAATCAGCAATTCATGTTTGTTTGACTTATTATAGGGAGCTGATTCAGTTAAATAAAGACGCTTGTGATATTCCAGAATTTCAGCCATTGTACGGTATTCAACCCACTTTTTGTGCAAATCGAAACTTGTTTTAAAAGCAGATAAAATAGTAATAAATGAACCCATCAGAGCAACAATATATTTGGTCTGAAAAAACACGTCATTAAATAAGGCAGCAAAAGGGATAAAAGCTGAAATAACAATTTCAAGTATGATAAAGAGGTTGTACAGCTTTTTGTTGGAGGCTGCTTTTTTATCGTAATAATTAAGGTTTCTGTATAAATAATTTTTAGCGTAAAGTCTGTTTTTATCATTCATATCGGTTACCTAATAACTTAAAATAAAATTCCTTACTATTTGCAGTGTTTTTATAGGTGATTCTGATAATTGAATACGGCTTTTAATATATTCGGGTATTCGACTGTCCTCAAATATATCTATATTGTTATCAAATGAAATAGGACAAATTTCTTTAATTCTGTTTAAATTATTTAAATAAATTGCCTGACTCAATTCACGCTGCACAAATTTGCTGTTAAGTGAATTATTCGTTATAAACAAAATGAACAAGTCAATTTCACATAATTTTTCTATGATATCGTCAATGTCGATGTCCTTTTTGTAAGGAGGTAAAAAGTAAAGAAGTTTATATTTTTCAGGCAGTGTTCGCAAGTCATCTATTATATATTTAATATATATTTTGTCATGACTGCTGCATGATAAAAATACCTTTACCATTTTCATCCCCTCAATATTTGCAAGATTATAGTACATTGTATGCCTGTACTATTAAAAACATGTCAAAAGGGAAGTCGTTTTGACGACTTCCCTTTTGCTTATGCTTTAATTAACTTTTTAACCAATAGGCAATTGAGTCACCTGACCTAAAAGATACCTTTTCAAAATCAGCATATCCAACGCATCTATTGAGGTGTCCTTGTTGAGGTCAGCTGCCTGTGTGTCAATATTCTGATTTATACCTAAAATATATGACTTCAATGCAACACCATCAAGTGCATCAATTTGTCCGTCTTTATTAACATCTCCATAATTTATGGTTGGTTGATCGGGACTGCCAATCAATACACCATTTTTTCCAAGAGGAATTTTGTGATCCAAGCCTATAAACTTTCCTTCGCTGTTTTTCCATAGTACAGGGTATAAGTAGTTATCGTACTTATTGTCATTCCATTTCAGGTCTCTTCCACCGGGGAAAGCAGTTCCTTCACCACGAGTTAAAAGTCCGCCTGTATCCGCTGAGTCAATATTTATACACCAGAAAGTGTGATGGAGCTTGTATTTATTCTCTAAAATGTAATCTCTCATACATCTCAGATATTTCTTATTGGCCTCCAGAAGTTTGTCTTCACCTTCCGTCAAGCCTCCCCATTCACCTACAAGTAATGGAGCTGTTCCATTCTCCATGATATAAGCCCAGTTATCTTTCCAACAATTATCATAAAGAATTTTCTTTGCTGTGGCATCATCACAAGTTGGGAAATCACCTTTGAACCAATCCTGTTCATAAACCATGGGGCCGTAGTCATGAGGAGAATAAACAAGCTGCTTCTGGTAAGCGCCCAGATTAATAGGATGATCCTTTACACCTCTCAGGTTGCCACCCCACCAGTTGCCATAGTAATCATTGGTGCCTGTCCACGGACTTGTATCAAAGGATTCATCATCCCATAAACCATCTTTAGGGTACATTTCAACCCCTTCAACAAAAATCAATGCATTAGGATGAACCTTCATTATAGCGAGGGCCGTCTCTTGTGCTACTCTTTTCCAGTTATTTGCATGTGTGGAGTCATCCCAGATAGCACTTTGAGATTTCATCTTTAAAGTACCTGTATTTGTGTGGGGTTCATTTTTCAAATCAAAACCAATAATTGTATCATCGTTTTTATAGTGGTCAGCAACCCAAACCCACGCTGCCTTGAAGACATCCTCTGTTATGGTGCCGTTATACCATAATGGATAGGTATGTCCCATATTGTCAGTCTCTGCACTATGTACGTCAAGAATAACCTTTATACCTACTCTTTTAAAGTTTTCCAGCATAAAATTAAACAGTTGGAAGCTATTCAAACCTGCCAAATCAGCATTATTGTAGCTTGTATCAGTAGAAGCAGGATATTC
Organism: Bacillota bacterium; assembly: GCA_023412275.1. Taxonomy (GTDB): domain Bacteria; phylum Bacillota; class Clostridia; order Acetivibrionales; family DSM-1351; genus Ruminiclostridium. Next base: position 5,100 of record JAEYNY010000158.1, on the reverse strand, counting down.
ACCTTTACTCCATGCATAAAGCAGGTCTGTTGCAATCGGCATTCTGACAACATTAATTCCTTTGTCTGCAACCATTTCGATATCGGCCACAATATTACTGTGATATGAATCCAAAAGCATTCTTTCACGGCAATTGAAACCAAACCAGTTGGCACCTGTAATCCATACCTTGTTGCCATATTTGTCCACAATATTGGTACCTTCAACATGTAACCAATCATCACCGGGTTCTGCTACACCGGGTTCTGCCGCTGAAACCTTTGTAACTGACGGGAATAATAATGTCAAAAACATTATTAACACAAGAAATACACTAATTGTTTTTTTCATACTTTTTCCTCCCAAATAAAATAAAATACTAATACATTTCTCTTTTGGAGATTAAATATTTAAGGGAATGAAAGTTGTGAATTGGAATAAATAAATGAGAAAAGTACTTCCAAGAACCTTTAATTTTACTTTAAATCCACTTATCACCTCCATGGACTAAACTAAAAGTCATACAAATAATACCATATAATCAACATATATACAACAAAATATCTTTTTTTGTCATATGTCGTTAAAGTATATGTAATTTGATTACAATACTAGATAATTTATGGTAAAATAATAATAAATGTATTGAGCTTAATAAAATTCCAAAGAAAACCCTATAGGAGTATAGTATGGAGGATAATTATTTTAATCTTAAAAACATACTGGGTATTTTTTTTAAAATAACAAAAAAAAGTGCCAATATACTAGCAGATAGATATTTACTTAAAGAAGTTTCCATAATATCTAAATGGAAAAATAACAAAGCGGAAATTAAATCAGAGGATATATCCAGGATTGCAGAGTTTGCAGTAAAAGAAACCAGTGAAGTACAGCGAAAAATGATTAGGAAAGAAATACAAACGATTATTAACTGTTCTTCCATTACCGAAGAAATAAAAGAAATGCTTATTGAAATAAAAGACTTCGGTGAATTTATCGAAGAATCTTTAAATGTATGTACTTCTTGGTCATATGATGTACCTGATGTAAACACAAATAATGGATTCACCAATAAGCTCAGCAGTAGCGATGAATTTAATTTGGATCTGGGAAAAGGATTGGAGGGTGGCTATAAAGGAATTGTAAAGTTTGATCTGGAGCTACTTAAAAACAAAAGTAACCAGGAAAATACAGGAACTAAGAAAAATCCAGTTATAAAAAACAGTAAAATCAATCTGATACCCAGAGGCAAACTGGGGAATGCAAAAAAGTTTATAGAAGCAAGAAGCGTTTTAACCGTAATTGTTATTGTTGCTATTTTAAGCTATACATTTATTCAGGCAGGCAACAATAATAAAAAAGTAGCTTCCGACATAAGCCAGAATACAGCCTCTCAATCGGCATATCAGGTAAATGACCCTGCAAAAGCAAGTCAGGGGGATGCTTCGACAAAAATAGACAAAGCTGTACCCGCAAAGAAAATCGATGAAAAGAAAACAAACGAAAGCCAGGAAAACGACAATAAGAAGCAGAAAAAAAGTCCTGCTTATGTGGATAAATCAAAGAATAAAACTGTAAACAAACCAGAAACAAATAATAATATAAATACTCAAACCGATCAGAAAAATAACGATATAAATATAAACATATCAGGAAGTTCCGATTTAAACATTGGAGTAGGCAACAACATAATAATTAATAACAACAAAACAACTAATGAGATTTCAGATGCTTCACGCTCAAAAGCGGAGACAGCTGCATCGTCAGCTGAAGCCTCTGATACAAGTGGAAAATAAAAATTCACATTTTAAACAGTAAAATTTACACCTCCAGGACACTAATATATGTAAAAAAGAATAAGAAAGAAAGCAAAAATAAAATGCCGGAGGGATTTTCATGAAAAAATTTATAGGAATACTGGTGTTTGCTTTAATTATAATAATGCAGATTACTTCTGCAGGGGCAAACTCGGATAGCATTAAAATTAAGATTGATAATGAACCCATAGAATTTGCCATGCCACTTCAACTCGTAAATAATCAGCTGTTTGTACCTTTCAGAGAAACAATGACCTTGTTTGGATATGGTGTAAGCTGGGATAATAAAACAAAAACGGCTACAGCAATAAAGAACCATAAGCTGCTTTCTACTAAGACCGGCAGCAGGGATATAACGGCAGACGGCCAGAAAATTACTTTAGGTTCAGCCTCATATTTGTATCAACAAAGGTTATATGTACCTGTACAGGTAATTGAGAGCGGGCTAAACAAAATTGTAAAATGGAAAAGCAATGAAAACACCTTATACATATCAGGCTCCAAAAATAATATTAATATAAATGTTGAGAATTCCAACGAATGTGTAATAGCTGTAGGAAATAATATTCTGATAAACATAACAAACAAATACGGAGTTAACGAAATCAACGACAAGATAAATGATGCAGACAAGCTTCTGGAAAATAATAATTTCACAGGGGCAATAGGCATGTATGAAAAAGTCCTTGAGAATATTTCAAGCTCGCAAAATCCTGAAGAATATGGGAGAACCAAGGTAAACATTGGTAATGCATATAATAGGCTCGCCGTAATTATAGATGAGGAAGACAATGCAGAAAAAGCTGTTATGGCATATGAGGCGGCCCTTAAAGTCAGTACTCCTGATAAAAATACTGTTGTTTATGCGGCAGCCAGGAATGGCTTGGCATATTCATATGTTATTCTGGCACAGGTAAGAGATACTGAAAAAAACATTTCCAAAGCTCTGGATTCTTATGCTCAAGCTCTGAAAGTATACAGTCAGGATGCATACCCACAGGAGTATGCCCAAATACAAAACAATCTGGGTTCTGCTTATTTGGTGCTGGCCGGTGTTAAAGACCGTCAAAAAAATCTTGAAACAGCTATTGAATACTGCAATGAGGCATTAAAGTTTTTTACACCTGAAAAAAACATCCAGAAATATATTAAATTACACAATACTTTGGGATTGATTTATACGGGATTAGGAATGTTGTCAGAACCGGAAAAAAACATAACCAAGGCATTTGAGGAATTCAATGAGGTATTGAAGCTGTGCAGTATTGATAACTATCCAAATGAATACGGATATGCACAAAACAATATAGGCCAGTGCTATGGAAAGTTGGCTGATGTTAGGGACCGTGAAGAAAATGGCTTAAAGGCAATTAAAGCATACAATGAGGCCTTAAAGGTTATTAGCCCGGAAAAGAATGCTGTTAACTATGCCGTAACCAATATGTGCCTTAGCTATGCTTATGTAAAACTTTCAGAGGTAAGGGATTCAGGGGAAAATCTTACAAAGGCAGCGGCAGCCTGTAATGAGAGCCTGAAGGTTCTTACAATAGGAAGATATCCTCTGAATTATGCAGATGCGCAGAACAGGCTTGGGACAGTATATTATGAACTATCAAATCTTAGCTCAAAAAAGGACAATCTCTTAAAGTCCATAAGTGCATACAAGGAGGCCTTAAAAGTATATTCTTCCAACAAGTATCCCTTGGATTACTCATTAAATACTTATTATTTGGGTACATGCTACAAAAGCCTCGGTGATACATTTGACAGGGAGGCAAATACCTTAAAAGCTGTTGAAATGTATAATGAGGCATTAAATATAATTACATTTGAGAATTACCCCCTATATTATGCAAACATAAAGAATAGCTTGGGAAACGCGTATAGATCTCTGTACTCATTAACCTTTCAGATGGATTATCTATATAATTCTATAGAAGCATACAATGATGCTCTTAAGGTGAATACATTTGAAAAACAGCCTCTAAGTTATGCTTTGATACAGTGCAATCTGGCATATACTTATATGAATCTGGGCGACGTACTGGATAATGAAGAAATTATAAACAAATCAATTCAAGCTTCCCAAGAAGCCTTAAAGGTTTACACATATGAAAAGTATCCTCTAAGGTATGCAGATACAGTAATAAATATGGGGTCGGCATATTGGGCAATGTCTGAGATTAAGGATACGGTAGAAAATCTGGCAAAAGCGCGGGACGGTTACGAGGAATCTCTGAAGGTTTACACCTTGGATAAATACCCCTTGGACTATGCTTTTTCGCAATATTGCATAGGATATTTATGTACTGCAATTGCCGAGGAAAAACCCTCCGAGGAAATAATCAACAAGGGTCTTGCGGCATGTCAGGAGGCCTTAAAAGTGTATACTTTTGAAGAAAACTCCAGCGAATATATTGCGGTCAGAGCAAATCAGGCGGCGTTATATGTGCTTTTGGGACAACTAAAGGGCTCAGAAGATATATTAAAGATTTCCCAAGGGATCTATCAGGAACTGAAAAATTACTACACTGATGAACATGGTACTGTTTTTGATCCGGGAATTAATGTGGATATGGGAAATATGTATTATGTTTTATCCAAGTTCAAGGATAGGGAACAAAACCTTACAAGTGCAATTGAAGCCTATCAGAAGGCTGAAAGCATGGTGCCAGAAAAAGATAATCCTGCAATGTATGCCAAAATCCAAAAACAACTTGGTATTTGCTTTTTAGACATATCAGAGGTCAAAGACAAAAAGGAAAATTTGAAAAAGGCGCTGAAATATTTTAATGAAGCTATAAATTATATTAAAAAGGATTCTGACTTAGAACAAATAAAAGTTTACATAACACAGATTAATATAGATTTAAACAAGTAGAGGAGATACAAAGGGGAGTGTTACTGTGAAGGAAAAGTTGTTGCTAATAATAATTATATTTCTTATTGTTACAGGCACAGTTGCTGTCAGAGCATACGCTGAAAATATAAACACAGTACAAACTCCCTCCTTTGACTTTGAAGCAAAGCCTATATTAATAAAAAAAGAACCCTTTATACCCATAAAGCCTGTACTTGAAGCACTTGGATGGAAAATAACCTGGGATTCAAAGAACAAGACTGTGCAGGGATTAAAAGGAGAAAGTACACTTGTAATGGAAATAGGCAGTAACATTGCCACACTTAACGGAACCGCTGTTTTACAAAACAATCCTCCTGTTGTTATAAAAGGTATATCGTATGTAAGCAGTAGGTTTATAGCTCAGGAATTCGGAACAAAAGTCAGGTGGGACAGGAAGGAAAA
>JAEYNY010000151.1 GCA_023412275.1 Bacillota bacterium | reverse complement strand
CTATTACAGGTCAGCGGTCTTAGACGTGATCCCTCTCCACCTGCCATAATCACAGCTTTCATCAGATCCATCCTTTCAAAATGTTTTTGTATAACCTTTTGGTATGTCCAATTAAACTGCAAAATTGAATGAGAGCCTATGGAACTGTTTTAAATTATTTGTTCCAAATATGATAATGAAATTATTTTTACCTTATGTATAGAAACTATTCGATTTAGCTTTACGGAATATTTGGTAATGGTAATTTTCAATAAAAGGGAATGTCGCCAACTACTTTATAGAGTAGTTTTATGACACTCCCTTTCATATTTTTTACTATAATGTAAACTTATTTAAGTAAAGCGAATTCACTTATCAATGAATCACTTGATAATAGTAATAGATATTTGACCTCTAAAGTCCTGATATATCAGCTTTAAACATTTAGTGGTGTATTAATTTATAATCAATTATATTTGCATTGTTCTAAATTACATTGGCTTACATTTCTACATCTACGTCAGAATGTTCCACCGATACTGTTAATATTCATAGAGCGTTTAAAATTACTCATTTCCTAAAATATAGCCTTCATACTTTTCCCGAAATATCCTTTTAGTTTGAATTAAACATTTACATACATGCTGCAAGGATTAAGGGAACTATGTTGCTATAATTTTAAATCTTTAAAAATCAATTCAATATCTTCTTCTACTGAATTTAATTGTTCTAACATGTTATTTTCAATCGCTTCCAACATAATTCTCTCTTTTTCGTTTAAGCGTTCGTATATTCTTTTATCTAACGAATATACATCATTTTCTCTCGTTAAAAATTGGTTTTGTAAATAGTAGTACTGAGTATACTCATTATCTCTCAACCCTAATCGATGAATCCTATCCTTTGACTGCAACAAATGAACAAGATTATAACTATATTCATAGTAAATAGCATCATGACAAAATTTATGCAATGATACAGATTCTGCTAACGTATTTGGGTTTGTTATCAATACATCAAGTTTTCCTTCTTTAAATAATTTTAAAATAACTTCTCTTTCTTTAGCATGAATTGAGCCATAAATTGTTCCAACTTTTATATCCATTGATTGAAGTTCTGCAGATAGCCTATTTATTGAATCTATAAAAATGCACCATATAATCACTGGCTTTTTTTCTAAATGGAGTTTTACTGTTTGTTCAATGCATGTTTTAAATTTCTGTGTTTTGTCTATTGAATTAATAAGCGAAATGATTTCTTGAGAATAATCTTTAAAATCAATATCTTCAATATCCCCATAAGTATCAAGAATATCTGAAAAATCCTCCCCATTTTCATCAATTGCCCTTAATAACATTTTAGGATTTGATTCTAATTGTAATAACCTAATAATTAACGCTAGTCTATTTTTTGCATATTTTAGTAACAAAATGTGGAAAATCCTGTTTTCTAAGTCACTAGCTTCTATAGTAATAATTATATCATCATTCGCATCTGGGACAGCTAGTTGCCTTTTAGTTGTACGGCAAAAGAAAGGTTGAATCTTGTTATTAATCTCCACAATATCATCATTCATGGGATTTCTTAGTTGTAGCTCTGAAAATCCAAAATATTCATCATACTCATCGAGATACAAGATTTCAAGTAAATTCTTAATATCTGCATAGGAGTTAGGTATAGGAGTACCCGTCATTGCAATTGTATAATAAGCCATTTTTGATATTTCCAAAGCATTTTTTGCTCTTGAGCCATCTATTGCTTTTACCTTATGTACTTCGTCAAATACAAGAAGAGTTTTTTTGTGATCAATAACTTTTTTCAATTCAGTAATTATGGATTTTAAGCTTTCATAGTTAAACAAAAGTAAATTTCTATCATTTGTATCATATAATAAAGCATTCTTTTTTTGTTCTAGCGAATCATAGTCCTGAATATTAAATATTTTCAATCTTTTCTTGTTCCCAAAGCAATAAATAAATTCATCAATCCAAGATCCAAAAGAATTTTTGGGTCCAACCATGATAATTTTATCTACCAATTTTTTGTTACTTAAATACGCATAAACTCCCAAAACGGAGGAGGTTTTTCCAGACCCTGGAACCGAGAAATTAGCAGCTTTTCTCATACAACACATATAAAATGAATCCCAACATTGCTTTTCTCTAAGCTTTCTCACCATTTCGTTGTCAACAATTCTTTTATATTCATTAAACTTTTCATTTAATTCTGGTGCTTGTTGCTTGATTGCAAGACCAACATTTGCTCTTTCTTTTATATACAGCTCCCGATCTTTAATATAGGTATTCAGTCTGTTTGTTACATAAAAAGCATATCCCCTATTTTGAGAATCGAATTGCAAGATATTGATAACCTTTTTATAAACAGGATAAGTCAGATTCCTTTTGAAAATAATTTTTTCATGTTTGCTTAAATCTCTATCAATATATTTTTTTAATCGCAACTTGTAAACTTGATTATTCCATATAAGTGAAGTATCAATTTTAATATATAATTCCAAGCAACCGTTTTTGAAATCTAATATAAGGCAATTATCTTCTAACAATACTGGTTCAATAATAATTTTGCCTTTACTAAACTCTAAAATTCTGTTATAAATAACTTTATCTACGTTGCAAACATAAACCCCACTTGCTTTATTCTCCCATAAATCATTAAACGCTTCAATACTCTTTGATATTTTACTATAATCAAATTCAGAAGCTAACCAACTACAAGTGATGTCAAATGATTCATAATTTGCATGAAAAGCGGCATCTGTTTCATTATTTGATCCTCTAAAACATATAATATTTCCATAAGAGTCTTTCATAATACCAAACTTATCATGAAATATACCTCTTCTTGTAAATGCAATTTTGATATCAATTGTACCAATTGATATCAAATATGCTAAATTAGATAAATTTGCATGCTCTTCAATTGATAATTGCTCGTTTAATCTATTTAACATCTCGTTCTTCAATTTTTCTCTTAGCTGATATCCATTTATAATATGATTATAATCTTCCTCGCTAATCTCAGATGATACAACCAATCGGAATTTATGCCCGTTACTCGAAAACACTTCCAACCCCTTTGCATAGTTTGCTAGAGATTTTGCAGAAAAGTAAGCAGATGCCCTATCATAATGTACACATTTACTTAAAACAGGGATATAAAACTCCTCTGCTATATCATTTTCATATGTAGAATATGTTGAACGCAAAAATAATTCACTAAACATTTAACTCACTCCTAATGGATAGAACAATTTGATCAATCATATCCAACTTTTCTCTAATCTCATCTTTTTGCTCTTGATTTAATTTTTTGATAATTTTAGTATCAATCAAATCAAGTAAATCATATGCTTTTTCTGTCTGTTTTATTGGTTGGTTTCGTGTAGTATCACCATCAACTCTAATTACATATTTTTCAGTTGAGTGTTCAAACTCTCTTTTAATTTCATTATTTGTTCTAATTAAATTTATTTCTTTATTTGTCACCTTTGGATGCTTTTCTAGTTCATCGCATACTTTTTGGGTGATATTTATTTGTTCATCAAGAAATTCATTCAAAAATTTATTACTTGATGCAATCTTTTTAATCTTTCTTATATATCTAGTTGTATCGCCAAACGGTTGCATCAAAAATTGGGCAAATACAGAATTTTTCAAATCTTCTCTTTTATCATCATCATTAATTTTTTTCATCATTACATGTAATTCTTTCAATGGATCTGATAGATTAAAATGACGAGCTAAATGAAATTGTTTAGGCGCATTAATAAATTCTAAAAATTCTACCATCAATTTGGCTTTTTCTACTTCTAACTGTATATCTGAAACATTCAAATTGACACTATCTGCATATTCCTTTACTGTTAATAGTTTAGTTTCAACAATATCATTATAAATACCAACAAGCCTATCAATAGGATTATATCCAATTTTTTCATCTACACCGTGTTGTAGCATAAGCTCTAGCTTTTTAATTTGTTTTGCATTGTTTTCAACACTATAATCCAGAATTATGGCTTCAAAATATTGTGTCTTCCCAGTTTCTTTTTCAATGTTTCTTAAACATGTAAATCTTCTATTTCCATCAATAATACGACCATCAGAAAGAACTACTCCTGGTTCTTGTTGTCCAACCATATTAATGTTTGTTTGTGTTTTCTTAATAGCATCACGATTACTTTCTGTGATAAACTCATGAATAATATTGTTGTAGCTCTCTGTATCAGATAAATCTAATTTATCAACATTATTTTCTATTTTATATTGTGCTACCCAAGTTGCAATACGGTCATTCTGGTCATTATAATACAGTTTATCCAATCTTATCTTATAGACCGGATAATTCTTCGAAATATTATCAATGACAAGCCTTTTGTCAGTCCCATTTGGTATTACTACCTTTTGTGCTGATCCATCAATTAGTAAATTCATAATTATACCACCTCATAATAAATATCATAATCTGCATAAACTTTCTCCGATATTACATCGTAATACATTGAACTGTTTTTTACGATGTCTACCAGCTTCCATGTGCTAATATTAACGTTATATTGCTGTTTCAATATCTCATTTAGCTCATATATGTCTATAGATAATGATTCTTGACTAAATACTATAAATTCCAAAAAATCTTCAAAACGGATATTATAGTCCCCGCAAATCATTACCTTATTGCCGCCTATTCTTTGGTATGAAATATTTGACTTATCTTCAACTAAAATTGATGTGTAGAACCATTCATCAAATCCAAGGTTGTCCAAATCATGAGAAAACCCTTCTTGTCTTATTGAAAACAAAGTGAAATATTTCCCTTCCCCAACAAAGTTTTGAACGTCCTTACAGTAATCCTTTAACATTTCTTTTGTTATACCAGCCTCATTCAACTTCCTTAAGCTTATAGTTTTATTTGGCATAAACTCAATTATTTCATAATCAGATTTCAATTTATAAAGTTGTGAAGTATAGGATATAATCTCCTTAATGTAAGCAGGAATTTTTTCCATATTAGTAATGTCATCTTTTGTAAGCAAAGTGTTAAAGTACTCTGCAGCAGAATTGAATTTATCACTTATAACATAGTTTGAATATACTTTAAAACCTACACTCTTTAAAGTAAAAGGATTTAATAATTTTTTATCTACCTGAGGAAATTCATAATGATAAATTTCTCTTATAGTTGCTATTAAATAGAAATCATTAACAAGTATTTGCTTTAATCTATATGCAATATTATCTGGCAATACAGGAAAATCAATTTTATAAACACCATTATAAAAATATTCATCAAAATTGCCCATATAATTTGCCAATACAGTGTTTGCTGCAACTCCATACTCTGATTCATATTCTTTTGCAAAATCATAGTTAGATATAGGTGCCAACGTTAGCAAAAGCTCCAATACTTGATTGTCTCGATCTGCGTTCCCAAATTCAATGTTTGGCATTCTTTTGAAATTTACAGTGGGATATTCATCTGGATTACATATTTTTTTTAAAAGGTTATGTAATTCATATTCATCTCGGATGTCATATACTTTCATAAGTTCAGGATATGCTCGATAGAATTTAAGGGTAGAATACTCCACATTTTCATATTGATTTAAGTTCAATGTGTTTAACAATTCAGTAAAATCATATGAATCAATATTGTAATACCTGAATTTTTTACCGTATTTCCAAAGCACCGTTTTACTTAAAGCTAATTTGTTTTCATATCCTCGATCCATTACTGCTAATTTGGCATCATTAATTTTATCTATATCTTTAAGTATTGAAAAATATATTTCGCAATACTCATCAAAACTTATGTCACTAATTCCGTAATTTTTCAAAGCATAAGTACTTATACTTTTTCTTGTACATGGGATATACTCATTACCTATCTTAACATAATTCTTATATATTGCTTTTTCAAAAGCTTTCCTAAAAAACACAGGAATATCTTTGTCGTATAAAATGCTCTCCAACGCTTTTTTTTCTATTGAGTTTTTTTCCGAAGTACAACCATATCTTAGCGTAAGGTATTGATAAGCTTCGTCATCATTAAATGCAATTACAAAATCCTCCTTAGAAATAACATATCTTTTAAAAATATCTGAATAGATATCTTCTTTAAATTTTGCTGAGGAATTGTTCAATTTTTTTATTGCTTTTGCTTCTATTTGACGTATTCTCTCTCTTGAAACTGCTTTTGTTATTCCCACATCCTCTAATGTTTTTCCTAGAGTTCTTTGCCTTAAAACATCATACTCTTTATCATTTAGATAATCCTTAGCCCCAACAGCAAAACTATTATAAATAGCTACAAATCTATCATCGTAAAGTAAATCTATATCATTATTATTAAGCAAATCATTTAAAGATTTATTTAATATTTCAGAGTATTTAAAACAATCTGGCATTTTATCAAATAAATAGGTTTCATGACAACCATAATTATTTTCTCTGATTACATGAAGAATATATCGATTAATAACAGCTCTCATATATTCATTTTCATATAAAAGTTTCATAAAACTTTCGTCTTTTAGGATATTATAATCAATAGTGATATCCTTTTCAGCTACATACTTTGAATAAACTTGTTCAAGCGCCTTAAATAATTCTTCAGGATTAATATATGTTTTTTCGCTAATTAATGAAAAAATCTTATGCCCGATTATGTCTACAATTGTTTGTTGTTGTTTATTTTCCTCAGAGTATTTCACAGGTTGAACTGTCTTTTTTATTTGTTCTAATTCTAAAAGAGTCTTTCTTCCCATGTTTGGAATAGCGATTAGCTCTTCTTCTAATTTAATTATTAATTGAGAATAATAATTAACACCAGCCGATTTTAAGCAATTAAAACCACGAACACTTAAACCTAAGTCTTCGATTGCTATATCAAAATATTTGAATCCATCATATCCTACAAAAACCTTATGGTTTTGGTTCTTTTTTAGCTTATATTCAGAATAAATCTCTGGTTTGTTTTCGTTTAGGCTATCAATAATATTATTAATCTCTTCAAGGCTCTTCTTGCCCAAATTAGGTAAACAGATTATATTATCTTTTGGGTAGCTTAAAAGTTCATTAATGGTATGAATGCCCTCTCTCACAAGAGCATTATATGATCTTGTTGTTAAGTTCAATGTACTAATTGATTCTGAATAACGAGGAGGATGTACACTCACCTCTGCATTATGTTGTATTATACTGTTCAGCAAGATTCCCCCCTTACTTACCAAACTTTACATGATAAAATTGATTATATTTTTGTATTGTTTCTATATAATACAAATTAATTATAGCATTTTTTGTTAAATTCTAATAGTATTTTGTTAAAATGTTTATTGTATCCAGTTTTTATATAATTTGAAAACAAAATGATTAAGATATGCAATTAAATTCCCTACACCCCAAAGGGTATTTAGCAAGAGAGAAAAAAGGTTATTTTTTTTGTTAAAGTGATATATCTATACTTTTTAATCCCGCATTTGTATTGATAATCGCCCAATAAAATAATTTGGAGGAATTTTTAAAAGAGAACGCTATTATAGCAAAAGATTTACAAGCAGAGACTTTGTAATGAAAATAATTGAGCAATATTTGCTACTATAACACACCTCACAAAGTAATCTTGGTATACAGTGCCTATATTGAAATACAGAAATTTAGTTGAAGTGACATAGAAACTGCCAGTAGGTTACACCTAACTGGCAGAAAAAATATTTATCTAATTGCTTTTTCGGGTAGCCATTTTTTTCCATCTACCCCCTTTTCTTGGCTTTTAAATTAATCAAGCTTCAGCACGCTCATGAAAGCTTCTTGTGGAACTTCTACGGAGCCTACCTGACGCATACGTTTCTTTCCTTCCTTCTGCTTTTCAAGGAGTTTTCTCTTTCTGGTTATGTCACCACCGTAACATTTTGCCAGAACGTCTTTTCTGAATGCCTTAACGGTTTCACGAGCTACTATCTTTCCTCCGATACATGCCTGAATAGGTATTTCAAACATC
>JAEYNY010000144.1 GCA_023412275.1 Bacillota bacterium | reverse complement strand
ATCTTGAAGAAATAAAAGCACCAGTATTGCTAATTTGGGGCTCGTCTGATAAAGTTCACCCAAAATGGATGATTGATAAAATGAAGGAACGAATCAGTGATTCGGAGCTTATTGTATTAGAAAAGGTCGGACACCTGCCTCATGAGGAAGCATGCAGCGAATTCAACCGACATGCTTTGAAATTTTTGACCGCTCAAGGAATGTGAAGACAAGACATCAAACCTGTCCTCTCGAGCCATGTGGAGACGTGCTGTCTGCTATATAAAGTTAAGTAAGATCCCAAACTTTTCGAAGTTTGGGATTTATTTAATGGAAGACGATTGGAAAAATGTATAAATTTGAAAAATAAACATTGACAATAAGAGTACGTACTGTTATCATACCACTATGATAACAGTACGTACACATAAGGGAGGTAATATATTGCAACAGGTATCAAATTATGAATTAGAATTAATGAAAATAATATGGGCGAATGGTGGCACAGCTATGTATAATGAAATCGTAGAGGGACTTGAAGCGAAAGGCGACAACTGGACAAAGAATACAATCATTACATTACTATCACGTCTTGTAGATAAAGGGATCTTAAAAACAAATAAAATTGGACGACGTAATAAGTATACAGCGGTTGTATCAGAGAATAATTATCAAGCAGATCAGACGGTCGCCTTTCTCAATAAGATATTTAAGGGAAATACAAAGGGTTTGGTTTCTACATTAATTGAAAATGAACTGCTTACAGCAGCTGAATATGAAGAATTAAAGGAATATTGGAAAGGTGGGAATACACCAAAATGATGGATTTTTTAAAAGCACTACTGTCACTTTCTGTCTCTGGAACAATACTGATCCTATTTCTATTTTTGATGAAGCCAGTCATTAAGAATAAAGTGAGTAAAAAATGGCAGTATTATATTTGGCTCATTGTGATAGTAAGGCTATTGATCCCTTTTGCATCGGAAATGAGCCTGGTGAACCAGGCATTTCAGGAAACAGATTCTCCAGTATCGGCTGTAATAGATACTAAGGTTATTCATCTGGAAGAGAAAACATATGCTCAGGTTAATAAAGTGATGGATACCAGTAGGACTGAGAAGGAATCAATACCAGAAGAAGTGAGTACACATTCAACAATTAATATAAGTTCAATAATACAATTAAGTCTAATTATAATCTGGTTTGTAGTTGCACTAATACTTTTTATTTATAAAGTAAATGTTTATCATAAGTTTAGCAGATATATTAAAAGAGAAAGTACTGAAGTCTCAACTATTGAGTATCTGGAGCTACTGGGAAATGCAGTAGAGCATATGAATATTAAACAGACCGTAGGGCTTTATACTAACTATTATGTATCATCTCCATTGTTAGTTGGGTTTTTTAAAGCGAGTATTGTCTTACCAACTTTAGATTTGGCAAATACGGATTTTCATTATACGTTACTTCACGAATTTACACATTATAAGCGAAGGGATATGTTTTATAAATGGCTGGTTCAGTTTACAATCTGTTTACATTGGTTTAATCCCTTTGTACATCTGATGGGGAGGGAAATCAATCATGCCTGCGAGCTTTCCTGTGATGAGGCAGTGATAAAGAATCTGAATTATGAGAAAATGCGAGCCTATGGGGACACACTGCTGAATGCTGCAAAAACAGGTGGGAATTACAATAATCCCATTTCAACTGTAGCACTTTTTGAGAACAAAAAATCAATAAAAGAGAGGTTATATTGCATAATGAATTATAAGAAAAAGACAAAATCGACTATATTTATGATGGTTTTAATGACATTAATACTGTGTGGAGGAGCTATAAGTTTAGGAGCTTACAGTTCAGGAAAGCATTCAGAGGCTATGGTGAAAGACGATGTTCTTGAGATTAACAGAAATGCAGTTGCTTCAAGTGAGAAAGTTGTTATGAATAGCGAACCGGTTGATACTAATTTGGAAAAGTTTAATATGGATGAGAAGTCAATTGACATGACCATAAATAAGACGGATACGAAGGAAGTCACGACAGGTATTCAATTTGATGATGTCAATATATTTTCATCACAGAGCTATTATAAGGATTCTTATGTGTTTTTAATTGGTTGGAACAAGGATAATGAAGGAATGGATAAATATTCCGCAAAGGCTGATCTTGAACTTTCAGATCAATCAGTAATAACCGTATATTTTGATGATTCCTGTATAAGCGACGCTATGGATGGAGCTGTTTTATCTGCTTTAGAGAAAATATTAAAGCAGATAAAGGAGTATCCTGAAAAACCCTGGATGTCTAGCTTGAAACCAATTGTTATGCGGACATTGCATGTTGGCACAAATTTGAAACAAGTAGCTGAAAATTACTACTCAACGAATGATACATGGGTATTTTTCGCTGTGTTTCCTGAATTAGATAGCAAGCTGCAAAAACAATACGTTACAAAATCATATAATGATGAAAGAATTGATGTGTTTGCTGTGGCATCAGACTATATGGATGAGGAAGAAATTATAGCATATGTAAAGAAGGCCTATGATGATGACAAAATCGATTTCTTTTATATGCTATCTAGCAGAGTAAAAGAATAATTAAAACATATTGTGTAAAAATGGTATGCAAGCTATCGTATTTACGAATGGATTGAGGCTAATGAATTTCTTGCTTGATTCACAAAAATAAAAGGCTTTGTAACAGGGTTTTGCCGGGATATATTTTCAAAAGCATATAAAATGCCCTACAACGAATTTGATTATATGGAATATAAATACTGCATATCCTATCTTAAGCATAGGATTAGCAAAATATGAATTTCGCACGATGTATATGATTCATTTATACAGATTATTTAATCTTAGATGAAGCATACTAAGAGGAAAATATGAAAACGAGGTGAGTCAACATGTGTACAGGATTAAGTATCCAAACTCAAGAGGGCAAGTGCTTTTTTGGAAGAAATATGGACATTCCATATAATTTTAATCAAGCAGTTATGATTATTCCAAGAAGCTATCAATATCAAGATAGAGTAACAGGTAATGTAGTAACCAATAATCATGCTATGATTGGGATGGGAACGGTAATTGATAATCACCCTGTTTTGGCGGATGGTTTAAATGAAGTGGGCCTTGGCTGTGCAGGATTAAATTTTGAAGGGTATGCATACTTTGAAAAGGAACCTATTGAAGGAAAAAATAATATTGCACCCTATGACTTTATACAATGGGTATTATCAAATCATAAAACTATAGAAGAGGTTAAGCAAGGGATTGGGCATTTAAAACTTGTAGATTGCCCTATCAATGACAAAACGCCTGTTCCGATGCTTCACTGGATGATTGTAGATAAGACAGGAAAGGCTATTGTAGTAGAGAAGACAAAAGACAGCCTAACTGTACATGATAATCCCATAGGAGTGATGACCAACAATCCTACCT